>CACJAC010000019.1 GCA_902591275.1 uncultured Prochlorococcus sp.
TAATCCCTTTGCAAGAAGAAAGAATGAAACTTGAAGGTAAAATTATTAAAAAAGAAAAGGATTTAAGTCTATTAAAAAATAATATAAAAGAATTTAGGAGAGGGAATATTGTTATTAAAAGAGGACAACCTTTATTCATTGCTGAGATTAATCCCAGTTCAAATATAAAAATAGACTTAACAAAAATCTTTAATGAAGCTGATAAATTTGTAAGAAAAATTGTTATCCCAAATAATAAAGAAGCAAAAAATATACTTTTGTGGAGACCTAGTGATATCGCAAAAATTGAGACAACAGCAGCTAGAGGTGGTAAATGGATTTTATTAATTAAATCAGCAACAAATGTTTTAAAAGGGGATAACTATGTTTTTGTATCTCCTGATTTATTAGAAAATAAATTTATAGTTAAAAAAGGGGAAGTAATTACAACTTCAATTCTGGGTGAAAGTGATTTAAATCTTAAATCAATAAATTTAAAAATTAAATCATTGCTTAAAGAAACAAGGGATGAAATTAAGTCAAAAGGATCACAAGTTAGTGAAATTAATACAAATGGAAATTTTGTAAAAAACATTAGAGACTTTATCCAAGAAAACCAAAATATCAAATTTAAGTTAGAAGTAGTATCTTTGAGAGATAGTAAAACTGTAGAACCTATAGTCGTTGAAATAAATATTTCAAAAATTGCATCTTAAATGCCTAGAGTAATATCTATTGATCCCGGAAAAATTAAATGCGGCTTAGTATTAGCTGAAATAAGTGAAAAAAAAGTCTATGAAGCGATCATTGTTAAAAGTGAATTACTTGAAAATTATGTCAGAAATTTAATTACAGCTGAGGATATATCACAAATCATTATTGGCAATGGCACCACCAGTATAGATATAAGAGAAAAGCTATATTTTTTTAAAAAAAAGATAATAACTTTTGAGGAAAAAAATACTACTTACAGGGCTAAAGCAAGATATTTCCAGCTTTTTCCAATTAGTGGTCTGCAGTTTTTAATGCCTAGAGAGGTTTTTATTCTTAATAAAAACCTTGATGCGATATCAGCTTTGATAATTTTAGAAGATTATTGCAAAATGAAGTTTGCTTTGAATCAAGATATAGATCTTAAAACTTGGCTGAAATAGTGAATTTATATTCATTCCCTGCTTCAAGTTCATAATCTTTTTTCAATAGAAATCTCAATAAGGCATCTTCAATTAATGCTCTTCCCAAAGGTGGATTTACCGTTAATAAACCTTTATTAAAGGACCATGTAAAAGTCCATTTAAATTGACTAGCTTCCACAACTCCCTGGATTTGCTTTTTTGAAAAGCAATATTCCTTTACGCTTACATTGGCAATCGTTTCAGGTTTCGAACGCATTTCTTAAGGCTGGTCTTTGTCAAAAGAATTTAATTCGTTAATTATATATTCTTCTTTTTTAGTATTGAGTTGTTCTAGCGATTCTATTACTCTTTTGTACACTTTATCCAATATTGATTTTTCTTCTAGAGAAATATTTCCTAGTACATGAGAAATGGTATTGAAATTATTTTTTTCTTTTATTAGAGGAGGTGACCCAATACCAATTCTTATTCTCTTAAAGTTTTGTGTCTGCAATTGTTCAATTATACTTTTAAGCCCGTTATGTCCCCCTGAGCTTCCTTTTCTTCTAAATCTTATTTTTCCAAGGGGAAGATCTTTATCATCAACTATTATGAAAATCTGATCTAAATTTATTTTGTACCAATCAACTATTGCTCGAACAGCATCACCACTGTTATTCATAAAAGTATTTGGTAAAAATAACCTGAAAGTAGAATCATTGATTTGGAATTCTGAGCAGGAACTTTTAAGCTTATCTTTTAATAAAAAATTTGAATTATATTTTTTTGAAAAATTTTCAAGGAGCAAGAAACCTATATTATGTCTATTATTGAAAAATTTTTTTCCAGGGTTTCCAAGTCCGATTAAATATATTTCTTTCATGGTTTATTTCTTAATCTCTTTATTATTGAGAATTATGAATATATAACCAAACTATAACCCAGTAAATTAAAACAAAAGTTCTAAAAAAGGTTATTTATAATAATCAAATTATTGGAACAACCTATTAATAGTATTTAGACATTTAGTTCCCGTTCCAATCTACTGAGAACCCCTGTAATAAAAGCGACTGGTTATAAATTTGTAGAAGAATAACTAAAAAAACAAGTAGTAGTAGCCCTATGACAGTCATCACAGGAACTGCTCCCCAACCGGGTACTACTTTACCTTGCCCTGAATTGCCGATTGCTTTTAGAAGACTGCCTAAGGCTGTTTTTTGACCCATTTGAATTCACAAAATCGTATATTATTTCGCTATTGTATAAGAACTTATACATAAATTGTTTACAAACTTATCAAAATTGATGCAAACTTTATCATCTGCCCCAGATCCTGCAGTTTCCATAGCAGTAACAATTCTGGCATTACTCCTAGCTTTAACGGGTTTTGGTCTTTGGACAGCTTTTGGACCTAAAGCCGCAAAGCTTACTGATCCATGGGATGATCATGACGATTAAGTTCCTTTAAAGTATTTCAAAATTTTCCAAAAATACAAAAAGTAAACAATTAACCATAGTTTAATTATAAATTTAATAGGATATAAATCTGTCAGCTAACCTAATTTCATGCTTGCCTTAAAAATTTCTGTCTACACAATTGTTTTTTTCTTCGTAGGAATTTTTCTATTTGGTTTTTTAGCAAGTGATCCAACAAGAACTCCAAATAGAAAAGATTTAGAAAGTCCTCAAGATTAATCGATTAATTTAATTTATCTAAATTGATTTCAGGTATCTCAATAAAAGCTATATTTTATTATTTATTGTTTATTAATATTTTTCAGCCATCTAAATCATCTGAACATTTTCAAATTGCTCAAAGCATTAATAATCGAAATACGCAATTAAGTTTATCGAAAATATCAAATGAAAAAAAATTATCAAATTCTTCTGTAAATTTTGATGATAACAATACCTATTTAAATATATTACAGAAAAATCTTGATCCGCCTTTAGTTGCTAAAGCCGAAAAGCAAAAAGAGTTAATAATCCAATCAGATACGCAGTCTGAAATAAATGATGTTATTTACGCAGAGGGAAATGTATCCGTTTTTTATAGAGGCAAACTGCTTAAAGCAGATAATTTAATTTACGATAAGTTAAATAAAAAAATTAGTGCTACAGGAAATATATCTTTGGAATTAGGGGATCAATTCTTTAAAGTTGCACAACTAGAGTACAGTTTTATTAGCGAAAAAGGTTACCTATTAGATGTAAAGGGTAATATTAATACTAATAACTTGATTGAAGACTTATCTTCAAATTTCGGCTTATCAGATTCTGAAAAATTAGAAAGTTTAGTTGAATTTAAAAGAAAAGAAGTTATAAATACGCCTAACGAGGTTCAGAATTGGTTATTTTTTACAGATAAAATGATCATAGACGGCGACAAATGGAAAAGTAAGAAAGCCTTTTTTAGTAATGATTTACTTGAATTAAAACAAGTAAAATTAGAAATTAATGCATTAGAAGTTTTGCCTATTGATGAAGAAACACTAAGATTTAAATCCTCATTAAATTATTTAATTCTTGAGGAAAAAACATCAATACCTTTTTGGTTAGGTAGTAGAAATTTGGATTTTGGTAAGTTTCAAACTGAAAATAGATGGGACCTTGGATATGAAAATTTAGATAAGGATGGCTATTTTATTGGCAAGAGGTTTAACTCTATATATCTAACAGATGATATTGTTTTCGATTTAGAGCCTCAATTCTTGATTCAACGCTTACTAAAAGGCAATACAAGAAGTTTTGTAAATAAGGGGGAATCAATAACCTCAGAGAGGGTCAAGAGAAATGCAAGTTTTGAAGATTATTTTGCTCTAAAATCCCAGATAAAAGGCCCAATTAAAAATTGGGACTTAGAAATAAATAAGAATTTAAATTCTCTTGATTTTGATAAATTTCCAGATGCATTTAGATTTAAAACTGAATTGAGTAAAGAAATTAATTTATTAGATTCAAAATGGGAAAAAAGTTTTTATGGAATTTATAGAGAGAGGGTCTGGAATGGTTCATTGGGTGAAGCGGAAATTTACTCAGGTTTTGGTTCAAAATTAAAAAAAGAAAATACTTGGATTGTTGATGGTATTAAAAAGGCAGAATTTTTATCTTTAGGTTTGGCCAAGATAACAGCAGAGGGATTGAATACTAAAAATTTAGTAACCAACCTAAAAGGTAATTTGTTTTATTCTCTTGATCAGAAATTCCCAATCAGTATCGTAGAACCTAAAAATAAATCTGTTGATATCTCATTTAATTACATTCCAGAACCAATAACCAAAGGACTAAGTCTTAACACAAAATTAGAATTATCTTATTCTCTTTATGAAAATGGGGATCATCAAGAGTATTTAGGTTTAGGTGTTGGCCCAGAGTATATAATTGGTAATTTTAAAAATAAAACTTTTGATTATACTCGGATAAGTCTTTTACCTTTCTATAAATTTAATGGTGGTGAAAGTGTTTTTAAGTTTGATCAGAATTATGAAAACTTTACCTTAGATATTTCTTTTGATCAGCAATTATATGGACCAATAATTCTCAAAAGTTTTGGGATTTTGAACCTAACAAATGATTCAAATGATTATGGTGAATTTATAGATTCTAAAGTTTCTTTAAATTGGAAAAAAAGATCCTACGAATTTGGTATTTTTTATCAGCCTCATAATCATGCAGGAGGTATTTCTTTTAGTCTCTATGGATTTAAATAATTACAAAAAATTAGTATTAAATTTTATATAGGGTAATTGGTTAAATTTATTATCTATTAAATTTTTATTATCAAGTAGTGTTGAAGTAGCATCCCATTCTCCAGATAAAAACATTTTTCTTGAGCTTTCCTTAATCTCAAGATTTAAATTTAAATCTTTTGATTTTGCTAATGAATTTTTAAGATCAATTTTTAAGAGTAAAGATTGATTATCGCAATAGTTTTGTATTTCTTCTATGGATTTTTTAGGAAGCGTAAAACATGGAATTCCTATCGCAATACAGTTACTGTAAAAAATGTCGGCAAAACTCTCACCTATGATTGCTTTTATACCCCATCTCATAAGCGCTTGGGGGGCATGTTCTCTGCTGGAACCACATCCAAAATTGCTATTGACAACTAGTATTGAGGCATTTTTGTTTTCCTCTAGATCAAAAGGATGCTTTCCTTTTAAAGTTCTTCTATCGTCCTCAAAAACAGATTCACCCAATGAATCAAAGTTAACACACTTCAAAAAACGCGCTGGAATTATCCGATCTGTATCAATGTCGTTACCAATCAAGGAGATACATTGCCCGTTTACATTTGAAATTTTTCCAATAGGTGGGATAAAAATTGTTTTCATTAGTTTATAAATTCTCTAACGTCACTGACTTTGCCATTAATTGCAGCAGCGGCAACCATTGCTGGACTCATGAGAAGTGTTCTTCCACTGGGAGATCCTTGCCTTCCCTTGAAATTTCTATTACTAGAACTAGCACTAACTTGATTGCCTATTAGCTTATCTGAATTCATTGCTAAACACATTGAACACCCAGGCTCTCTCCATTGAAATCCAGAATCCTTAAATATTTGATCAATACCTTCTTGTTTTGCTTCATTGGCTACTTTTTCTGAGCCTGGAACTACAAATGCTTTGACATTCTTAGATACTTTTTTATCTTTTAATACTTTAGCTGCAATTCTTAAATCACTAATACGCCCATTCGTGCAACTACCTATGAAACAAACGTCTACAGGAGTATCTTTTATTAATTGTCCTGGCTTGAAACTCATATATTCATAAGCCTCTTTTGCTACTAATTTATCATTTGGTGATAAGTCATCTAAAAGAGGGATTTGTTGATTAATGCTTATACTTTGGCCGGGAGTAATCCCCCAGGTTACGGTTGGTTCTACTTTAGAAGCATCTATTTTAATTACATCATCATAAATTGAATTTTCGTCGCTTTTTAATGATTTCCACCATGTGAGAGCTTTATCCCAATTCTCATTTTTTGGAGAACATAATTTATTTTTAATGTAACTAAAGGTCTTTTCATCAGGGTTAATATAGCCGCACCTTGCTCCTCCTTCAATAGACATATTGCATATAGTCATCCTTTCTTCCATTGATAATTCATCTATTGCAGGACCTGCGAATTCATATGCGAATCCTACTCCTGCCTTTACACCAAGTGCATTAATAATATGAAGTACTAAATCCTTAGCATAAACACCCTTAGATAATTTATTTTCACACCAAATCTGCCTCACTTTCAATTTGTTCATTGCTATGGTTTGGGTAGCAAGAACATCTCTTACTTGACTTGTACCTATCCCAAAAGCAATGGACCCAAAAGCTCCATGAGTTGAAGTATGAGAATCTCCGCAAGCGATTGTCATCCCTGGTTGAGTTAGCCCTAATTCTGGAGCTACTACGTGAACTATTCCTTGATTACCACTACCAATATTAAAAAATCTTATTTTATGTTCTAAGCAATTCTTCTCAAGTGTTTCAATCATTTGTTCAGCAAGATTATCTTTGAAAGGCCTGCTCTGATTCTCTGTTGGCACAATATGATCAACAGTGGCAACAGTTCTATCAGGGAACTTTACTTTTAAGTTTTTATCTTTTAAAGCGCCAAATGCTTGAGGACTTGTGACTTCATGGATAAGGTGAAGACCAATAAATATTTGATCAGATCCACCTGGAAGACTTGAAACTTTGTGTAAATCCCAAACTTTATCAAATAGGGTGTTTTGACTCAATTTGTAAAAATAGTTACTTACTATTCGATAATAGGATTAATCTGAGACTGTTCAAACAGACATTTACACTTAGTGTTTGAATTTCAAGTCTATTTCTGGTTGAGTTAAATAGTTTTTTTATATTAGTTATATGATTATTCGGTCCTGAAATTGATATATAGACAAGTCCAACCGGTTTATCTTCACTGCCTCCGTTAGGACCAGCTATTCCACTAATTGCTATTGCCCAATCAGCTTCTAATTTCTCTTTCACATTAATTGCCATGGCCTCACAAACTTCTTCAGAAACTGCTCCATATTTTGTAAGCTTTTCTTCAGAAATATTTAATAATGAATTTTTTAGTTCATTACTATAGGAAACAATACTACCTTGAAAAACTTGAGATGAGCCTGATATTGATGTGATCGATGAAGAGAGTAATCCTCCAGTACAGGATTCAGCAAAAACGATAGTTTCTTTTCTCTTGACTAATTCTTTTATTAAAACGCTTGGTAGGGTCTCATGATCCTCTCCAAAAATAAATTTTGAAAACTTTTTTTTTAATTTTTCTTTTACGGGCTTTATTATATTTTTTGCTTCTAGGTCATTCTTTGCTCTAGCTGTGATTCTGAGTTTAACCTCCCCTAAGTTTGCATATGGAGCAACAGTCGGGTTTTTAAGATTTAGAAGATCGTTAATTTTTTCTGCAACGCTAGATTCTCCAATTCCTGCAAATTTAAGAGTATTTGAAAAAAAGGAATAACTATCTGAAAATTTGGTTTTTATAAAATTATACGCAGTCTCTTCCCACATAGTTTTCATTTCACTTGGTACCCCGGGGAAAGTAAGAATAGTAAATCCTTTTATCGGTTCCCATATCATTCCTGGGGCAGTGCCTCTTGGGTTATTAATTATTTGAGCATTTTTTGGGAAGAAACATTGTTTCCTTAAGCTAGAGGAATCGTCTTTGAGCTTTGAGTTTGGAAGTTTTTGTTTAATTTCATCCCATAAGTGCGGCCTATCAAAAAGAGTTACATTAAAAGATTTAGCTATAGCTTCAGTAGTTAAGTCATCCGGAGTGGGTCCCAAGCCACCCGTTGTGATAAGAAGATTACTTCTTTTCGATATTTCTTGAATTACTTTTATAATTCGATCACAATTATCACCTACAGTTGATTGTCTAAAGTGATTTAAGCCTAATAGAGACAACTGTTCAGAAATCCATTGAGCATTTGTATTTATGATATTTCCTAAAAGTAGCTCTGTTCCAATAGAAAGAATCTCAACTCCCTTGGAATTAGGACTCATTTTATTAATGCTTCAAGTTTGCCTTCATAAAGAGGAAAACGATTACATAAGGTTAATACTCTTTCTTTACATTGAATTTCAATCATTGAATCATTTGGGTTAAGTAATCTATCAGCAATAATTTCGCCAACTTCAGCAAAAGCATTCTCATTAAAGCCTCTAGTAGTTAAAGCAGCAGTGCCCAATCTTAGGCCGCTGGTTACGAAAGGTGATTCAGGGTCAAATGGAACAGTATTTTTATTTGCAGTTATATTAACTTCACTTACGAGCAAGTCAGCAATTTTACCAGTCATATTGATACTTCTTAAATCTAATAAAACAATATGATTATCAGTGCCTCCACTAACGATATCAATACCTCTATTTATTAAAGTTGAAGCCAGAACTTTGGCATTTTTTATTACTTGTTGAGAATAGTTTACGAAATCTGGCTGTAAGGCTTCTCCAAATGCAACTGCCTTAGCTGCAATAATATGTTCTAGAGGTCCACCCTGAGTTCCTGGGAAAACAGATTTATCAAATTTCTTTCCAAATTCTTCATCTTTGCACAAGATAAGTCCACCTCTAGGCCCTCTTAATGTTTTATGAGTAGTTGTAGTTACTACATCACAATAAGGAATTGGATTTGGATGAAGTTTACTTGCTACAAGACCTGCGATGTGTGCAATATCAGCCATTAAGAATGCACCAACTTCATCTGCAATTTTTCTAAATGATTGAAAATCGATTGTTCTTGGGTAAGCGGAATATCCGCATATGATTAATTTTGGGTTTGTTTCTAGTGCTATCTCTCTTATTTCATCAAAATTTAATTCACTATTTTCTTGATTTACACCATAGTGAACTGCATTAAACCACTTACCACTCATATTTACTGGAGATCCATGAGTTAGGTGTCCACCATGAGATAAATCCATCCCCAGGATTGTGTCACCAGGTTTAAGTAAACTTAAGAAAACAGCAGCATTTGCCTGGGCTCCACTATGGGGTTGAACATTAGCCCAATTTGCATTAAATAATTTTTTCGCTCTTTGAATAGCTAATTCTTCGATTTCATCAACAAATTCGCATCCTCCGTAATATCTTTTTTGAGGTAATCCCTCTGCGTATTTATTTGTAAGGACTGATCCTTGTGCCTGCATGACGGCAATTGATGCGAAATTTTCGCTTGCGATTAACTCAAGATGAGATTCCTGTCTATTTTTTTCAGAGTTAATAAAATTGAATATTACTGGATCACTTTCTTTAAGATTTTGAAGGATATTCATTGAATTTGATAAGTAATAAACATAATATAGACGATATTTTTTAGAAAAATATAAAAAGAATATTTCATAATTTTAAACGCGCCTGGAGAGATTCGAACTCCCGACACCCTGATCCGTAGTCAGGTGCTCTAATCCACTGAGCTACAGGCGCATAATTATGTAATATCTCTGTTTCAGGGTCTCTTAGTCAACTAGATTTCAGGTAAAATATCTATTATTAACAATCTAATTATTAATATGCCTATAAAGTGGTATGGAAATGGTGATTTAGAAGATCCCATTTATAAACATTTTTCTCGAATAGTAAATTTTGTTATTCACTGCATGATATTTACTGCGATAGTAAGTGGAACTTGGCTTTTAAAAGAAATTAAATATGAAATCGTTTTTTTTAATAATTTTGCAATTTTCTGGTCAATTCTTTTAGCTTCTCATCTACTTTATGTATTTATAAAAAAACCTAAAGATACTTCGAAACAATCATCCTAAATCAACTTTATATTCATGGACTGTCAGATACAAATAAGTGATCTAGAAAATATTATTTCAGAAAAGGTTTTTATAAAAATAGAAAAGTGGAATTTATATCTTGGAGATGCTGGTCTAGCTAGAAAACTTGCTATTGAATGTATCAGCAATAAAGATCAAGGCCCATTGGAGGCTACGAAAATAAGTTTGAAAGCAATAAATGTAAAAGTAGGGGATGGTGTTAACAGTATTCCTCTTATAAATTTAATTACTACCTCACAAATTTTAGAGTTAGAGGAGATTTTGGAAAGTTTTTTTGAAAACTAAATCTTTTATTTATAAACTTTAAATCTATTTACTTTCAGGCATTTTGTGAGAAAAAAATAGATTACAAAAAAAGTTAGAGATCCAAATATTAACAATAAAAATTCTCCCAGATTTGAATTGGAGTTATTCGTAGTTTTGAGAATAGTAAAACAAAGTGTGCTACCTATAAAGGCTGCTAATGTCATAAGACTAATTTTCCTTAATAAATCCAAGTTAGGCAAATGGATCCCTTCATTGCGCAGATTAAAAGAAAGCAAAATACAAACTATAAAGTTCACTATTACTGAAGAAAAAATTATTCCTACAACTCCGAAATTATATGGAGAAAGATTCCCAAAATTCTTAATTGGGGCACCAATTAAAAACCAATCAAAAAAAATGTTAAATATTATCCCTGCAAATGAAGATTTAAAAGGGAAGTTTGTTTTCTCTATTGAATAATAAGTTCTAACTAATAAATCTCTATAAATATAAAAAGGTATGCCAACTGCATAAGCAATTAATATATTCTTTACTTTTAAAGATGCTGAATAATCAAAAGACCCTCTTTGAAAAACTAATTGTACGATCTGATTATTGAATGTTATGAAAAATCCGGTTAAAAAAATAGCTATCAAGAAACAGTACTCTATCCCAGATATCAAGTTTTTTTGGAGAACTCTATCGTTTTTATCATTTCTCAATTTAGAGAATTTTGGAAGTAATGGCAAAATCAAAGAGTTAGATAATATGCCTAGTGGGGCTTGTATAAGAAAGTTTCCGTAAGCTAGTCCAGATGCTGCTCCTTGAAAACTTGAGGCAAAAAACATATCGATAAAAACATTAATTTGACTTAGACCAGATGAGATAGATGCTGGAATAATTAGTTTGAAAATTCTCCTTTCTTCATCTTTAAATAAATTAAAGGTTGAATCTAATCTCAAGAGACCAATTTTATTTATTTCCGAAATTTGAACGACAAACTGAATTAAAGTTCCTGTCAGAGTTGCAAAAGCCAGTAATCCCGAATAAGTAAAGAAATGAGAAGATGTATTTTCTTGGTTGAAAATCCAACTAAATAAAATAAAAAAAATAGTAGTTAGGCTTGTTATTGCTGGACTTATACTTGATAAAAAGAATTTTCTTTGTGAATTTAAGGCCCCGAAGCTTAAACCTATGAATCCGGATAAAGGGATACATGGTGTAAGTATTTGTAATTGATAAGTAGCAATAGATTTAGTTTCCTCACTTATATTAGGGGCTAATAATTCAATTAATAAACTGGCATTAAAGTAAATTACTATAGCTAAAATGAATAATAATATTGAAAGTTTTATGCTTACTTGTGTTAAAACAATTCCTCCTTTTTTTTTGTTAATTGGAGTTAAAACTGCAACGACTGCGTTATGTAAGGGACCATTAATTCCACCAATGATTATTAGCAAAAAACCAGGAATTATATAAGCATAATTAAATGCGTCGTATGTTACCCCAACCCCAAAAGCAGCAGCTATGAATATTTGTCTTATACATCCAGCTAATTTACTTAGACTAGTCCCAAATGAAATTGAAAAAACATTATTTTTTAAAAATGAATGCATTTGGATTTGTCTAAATTTTTCAAGAAGTTTAAGTTTCAATTATATTTGATTTTTAACTAACGACATATTTATGAATGATCGGATAATTGAATTTGATCCATTAATTGAAGGGGTTTTAATCAAGAGGTATAAAAGGTTTCTTGCAGATATTAAATTAGAGAGTGGAGAGGTTGTAACTGCACATTGTGCTAACACAGGTCCAATGAAAGGGCTTTTGAGTGAGGGGGCAAAAGTAAGAATTAGTATTTCTCCTTCTCCAAAAAGAAAATTACCTTTTACTTGGGAACAGATATGTGTTTTTGATGCAAAAAACGAGGAGGTTTGGGTAGGTATCAATACTTTATTTGCAAATAAGTTAATCAAAAAGGTTATTGAGAAAAATCTGCTAAACGAAATAATAGGCGAAATAGAGACAATTAAATCTGAAGTTCCCTATGGAAAAGATAAAAAAAGCAGAATTGACTTTTTTTTAACTCCAAAATCTTCAAATCCTGATAAACGTAACATTTACATAGAGGTAAAAAATACGACTTGGATTAGAGAAAATGTAGCTCTATTCCCAGATACAGTAACGAAAAGAGGCCAAAAACACCTCATGGAATTAAAGGAATTAATTCCTAAGAGTAAAAGTGTTTTGGTACCTTGTATTACGAGGAAAGACGCTTGTTTTTTTGCACCTGGAGATGATGCAGATCCCTTATATGGCAGTCTTTTTAGAGAAACTTTAAGTGCAGGTATGATAACTATTCCATGTTGCTTTGAATTTCATAAAGACCACGTATCATGGAAAGGAATTAAACCTTTGAAATGAATAAAATCTTGATATTTTGAAACTCTTTAAAAAAAATTTTTAAATTTAACAGATAAAGTTTTGGGATGCAACTACAAAATTGGTAGCAAAGACTACTAGACACTAATAAGTTTTTTGAGCAAAATTAAATATGAAAGGAAACAGCACAAACTGTTTTTTTGCAGATCTAATTTTTTTTTATGACCACTGCTTTGCAAACGCCTCAAAGGCGCTCTAGGTCCAAATTACAAGATGCAAGTCTTGTAAATGGACCTATGCTCCTTTTGAGGAGTATTCGAGGATTTAGTTCAAACCGCTCTATGTTGTGGCTTGCGACTGTTCCTTTAGCTTTGTTTGGTTTGGGTATTTTTAATCTTTCAGCTCACGCAGCTGAATTACCTGAGTTAAATGCAGCTTTTCTTGCTAACAATTTATGGCTTTTGATCGCTACTATCTTAGTGATCTTTATGAACGCTGGTTTCGCTATGGTTGAGGCAGGTATGTGTCGTTCTAAGAACGCAGTAAACATCCTTGCTAAAAACCTATTCGTATTCGCTCTAGCTGTAACCTCTTATTGGTTTATCGGCTATTCATTAATGTACGGAGGTAGTGTTGCTGACGGATGGCTTTATTTTGGTGGCTTATTTTTTGATCCAACAGTTACTGCAGATATGGTAACTGATGCTGGATTAGTCCCAACAGTTGATTTCTTGTTCCAGTCTGCATTTGCAGGAACTGCGGCAACTATCGTATCCGGTCTTGTTGCTGAAAGAGTTAAATTTGGAGAATTTGTTGTTTTTGCTGTTGTATTAACTGCATTTATATATCCAATTGCTGGAAGCTGGAAATGGAATGGAGGTTGGCTTGATTCTTTAGGTTTTGTAGACTTTGCAGGTTCTTCTATTGTTCACTCAGTTGGAGCCTGGGCGGGTCTTGTAGGAGCTATGCTTCTTGGACCTAGAATTGGCAAATACTCTGATGGGAAACCACAGGCTATGCCAGGACATAACATGGCTATAGCTACACTAGGTGCATTAGTTCTATGGATAGGTTGGTATGGTTTTAACCCCGGGTCTCAACTTGCTATGGATCAATGGGTTCCATATGTTGCTGTAACAACTACTTTGGCAGCAGCAGCTGGAGCTATTGGTGCCACTGTTGTTTCAACATTAACTTCTGGTAAGCCTGATCTTACAATGATAATTAACGGAATCCTTGCTGGTTTGGTTAGTATTACTGCTGGTTGTGGTGATATGACTCTTGCTGGAGCCTGGTTCGCAGGACTAGTAGGTGGAATTATCGTTGTATTTTCTGTTGCAGCACTCGATGCTGCTGAAATCGATGATCCTGTTGGTGCATTCTCTGTTCACGGAGTTTGTGGTGTATGGGGTACCGTAGTTATCGGTCTTTGGGGTACAGCAGTACAAGGTGATGGAGCAGGTATGGGATTGTTCAATGGAGGAGGCATTACTCTTCTTCTAGTTCAAGCTCTTGGTGCTGCAGCTTATGCTATTTGGACACTAGTTACTTGCTGGATTGCCTGGTCTGTAATTGGAGGATTATTCGGCGGAATCCGAGTATCTGAAGAGGAAGAGACTCAAGGCTTAGATATAGGAGAGCATGGAATGGAAGCATATCCAGACTTTGCATCTGCTAAATAATCTAACTTAAAATTGAATTAAGAAACCTGACTTATGTCAGGTTTTTTTTTTTTACGAAAAATTATTTAGAATACTGTAGTATAGAAAAATGGATACTCAAGCTTTTAGAAGATCTCTTCATCATTCTGATAGATACAATAGAAGGGGTTTCGATTCTCCGACGAAAAGAGCTCAAGCGTTAGAAGAAGCTTACCAAAGTGATTTGATAAGTTCTATTAGGGACAATGGTTTTACTTACAATAAAGGCAGACTAAATATTAAATTGGCCCAAGCCTTCGGTTTTTGTTGGGGAGTTGAAAGAGCTGTGGCAATGGCTTATGAAACCAGAAGACATTACCCAAATGAGAATATTTGGATAACAAACGAAATAATTCATAATCCCTCGGTCAATGATCACTTAAGAAAAATGAATGTAAAATTCATTTCAGCTAAAAATGGAATTAAAGATTTTTCTTTAGTTTCTAATGGGGATGTTGTTATACTCCCTGCTTTCGGAGCTACTGTCCAAGAAATGAAACTCTTGCATGAGAAAGGTTGTCATATCATTGATACAACTTGTCCATGGGTTTCAAAGGTTTGGCATACAGTTGAAAAACACAAAAAACATGTTTTCACATCTATTATTCATGGAAAATTTAAGCATGAAGAGACTCTCGCTACAAGTTCATTCGCAGGTAAATATTTAGTTTTACTTGATTTGGAAGAAGCAAACTATGTATCTGAATATATTCTGGGGAGAGGAAATAGAAATGAGTTTATGAACAAATTTGCCAAAGCTTGTTCTAATGGATTTGATCCTGATAAAGATTTAGATAGAGTCGGAGTTGCAAATCAGACAACTATGCTTAAGAGCGAGACTGAAGAAATTGGAAAGGTTTTTGAAAAGACGATGTTAAAAAAATTTGGACCAGAAAACTTAAATAGTCACTTTTTAGCTTTTAATACTATTTGTGATGCTACTGAAGAAAGACAAGATGCAATGTTCTCTTTGGTTGATGAAGACCTTGATATTCTAGTAGTAATTGGAGGCTTCAATTCTTCCAATACTACTCATCTACAAGAAATAGCAATCACTAAAAATATTTCTTCTTTTCACATTGATACGCCAGAGAGGATATCAGTTAAAGAAAACTCAATATTTCATAAACCACTAGGATCAGAATTAGAACTTACAAATAATTTTCTACCTAGTGGAAAAATTAATGTCGGAATTACCTCAGGTGCATCGACTCCTGATAAGGTCGTTGCAGATGTTATTGAAAAGTTAATTGATATTGCAACATGAATTTGTCGTTCATTTATAAATTTGCTTAGTTTTTTTAATTTATTAGTCAGATAATTCCAAAAGATCTACTTTATTAACTAGAATAATGGAAAATTAATGAAGTATGGAAGACAAAGCACAAACTAATCAGGTTCAAACTGCAAGTATGAATAGAACTAAAGCGCCCCAAAAAGTTGAAGTTGTAGTTGCCAATTCGTCTTCTGGGTCAGAAGTTAATATCCTTGGAGAACTATCGATTTTTGTTTTAAGAATAGGTTTTTGTGCTTTGATGATTCATCATGGCCTTGAGAAACTTCAGGATCCTCAAGGTTTTGCTGAATTTGTAGTTGGTAAGTACTTCCCATTTTTGCCAGGGGATCCTGTTATTTGGACTTTTGGAGCAGCAATTACTCAATTGGTATGTCCAGTAGGATTGGCTTTAGGAATTTTTGCGAGGCTTTCTTCCCTTGGTCTATTCTCAACCATGGCGTTTGCAGTATATTTTCATCTCCTTGATACTGGACTAGAAGGTTTTCCTCTGGCAGTAGTTGAAGGGCATAATTATGCTTTCGAATTGTCTTTCATATATGGGGCTATTTCTCTATACTTTCTATGTGCAGGTCCAGGCAGGCTATCTTTATTCAGAAAAACCAACAAAATTACATATTATCCAAAATCAACATAAGTTAATGTAAAAAGTGTCTTTTTTGCGTAAATACCATTGAGATTCCTTTCAAATTACACATATCAATACTTTCTTGGTCTCTTAGACTTCCTCCAGGTTGAATAATAGCTTTTATGCCATATTCATTTGCTAGTTCTACAGTATCTGCAAATGGAAAAAACCCATCACTGGCCAAGACAGCATTAGAACATAAATTTCCAGCTGATTTTAATGCAATTTTTGCTGCTCCAACTCTATTCATTTGTCCAGCTCCAATACCAATAGTTTTTTGGTCTTTTGCAATAACAATGGCATTAGATTTCACATGTTTACAAATTTTCCATGCAAAATTAAGGTCTAAGTTAATTTGATTACTCGGATTTTTATTAGTTACTGAAATCCAATTTTCAGTATTTTCTTCACCATCATCAGTATCTTGAACTAGTAATCCTCCCATTATTGATTTACTAGAAGTTTGATTCTTTCTTGGAAGTTGATCTTTTGAAAGTTTTAAAATTCTTAAATTCTTTTTAACTTTTAAAATTTCTAAGGCTTCCTCATCAAAAGATGGAGCGATGACACACTCTAAGAAAATATCTTTGAGGTGAATTGCTGTCTCACTATCAACATTTGAATTAAAAGCAACTATTCCTCCAAATGCACTAACAGAGTCGCATTCCAAAGCATTCAAAAATGCTTTGGAAGCTGAATTACTTATAGAGGCGCCACAAGGATTATTGTGCTTTAGAATAACAGAGGCAAACATGTCGGTTGTAAGTTCATTTCTTTCTGCGTAGCCAAATTCTAAAACTGTTGAAAGTGCCGACTCTAGATCCAATAGATTGTTATAACTTAAGTCTTTTCCTTGTAATTGTTCTGCTGAGTTCCATCCAATATTACTTAAACCATACCAAAAAGCTTTTTGATGTGGATTCTCCCCATATCTTAAGGTTTTGATTAGTGGATAAGATTCGATATATTTAGATGATTGTAAACCTCTTTCTTTTCTTATCCAATTAGATATTGCAGTGTCATAGTCTGCTGTATGTTGAAAAGCTTCAAGTGCTAATTTTGCTTTATATGAGTCCTTTAATTTACCTTTTTTACTTTCTTCAAGAAAATTTTGATACTGACTAGGATCCACTAAAACGGAAACTTCTTTATGATTTTTAGCTGCAGAACGAATCATTGATGGCCCTCCGATATCGATATTTTCAATAGCATCTTCCCATTTAGCTCCCTGATCTACAGTTTTTTTAAAAGGATATAAATTGACAACTACTAAGTCAATTAACTCGAGATTGTTAGCTTCTATATCTCTTTTATGTTCCTCGTCAGTTCTTTTAGCTAATATTCCGCCGTGTATTTTTGGATGTAAAGTTTTAACTCTTCCTCCAAGAATTTCTGGAGAATTAGTAAAATCTGCAACTTTAATAACTGGAATTTTTGCCTCTTTAAGATGTTTGGCAGTACCTCCACTTGATAGAATTTTATAATTAAATTGCTCTACCAATTCCTTACAAAATGGGATTATATTTCTTTTGTCAGAGACACTTACTAAAGCTAATGGTGACATTATGGGAAAGTTTACTTACTTAAGAATATAAACATGAAATACGCTATCAATCATGAATTTGTCTCGATTAGCTCTCAAACTGCAACCCATAGAATTATTTTGATGCATGGTTGGGGAGCTGATTCAGATGACCTTTTAACATTTGGAAAAGAGATGAATGAAAAAATAAATCTTGATTTTGAGGTAATTTCTTTGAGGGCTCCCGGATTACATCCAAGTGGTCAGGGAAGACAGTGGTATGGATTATACCCACATGATTGGAATGGAGCTGAGGTTGAAGTAAATAAACTTTTAGTTACATTAAAAAAATTTGATATTGATCAGATTCCACTAAGAAAAACAATTTTATTGGGTTTCTCTCAGGGGGCGGCAATGGCAATTGATGCAGGATTTAAATTAAATTTTGGATTAATTGTTGCTTGTAGTGGTTATCCTCACCCCAACTGGGTCCCTGGAGAAAAATGCTCGCCATTGATTATTAGTCATGGTTTATTCGATGACGTTGTGCCCATAGAGGCTTCTAGGACTGTTTATGAAAAGGTAAAGAGTAAGTCTTCTAAATTTTGTGAATTAATAGAATTCGATGGATTTCATCAAATTGATCCAAATTTAATTAATTTTATAAGTTCAAATATAAGTAATTTTTTTTAAACAAAAGCATATTCGTATTCTTCAATCTCTTCCCAATCATCTGCAGTAAGTTCTAGACCCTCAAATATTTTTTCTTCACCAATTCCTTCAACCACAACTTTTAGTGATGGAAATAGAAAATGATTTTCTTCAGCATATTGGGCGCTAAATAACCCTTTTTCACCCCAAAAAAACCTATCAGTGGTGTGTTCATTTCTTCTGACATTAAAAACTGAAGGGGCTGAGAGATCATTTTCAGCTATGAATCTTCTTGCTGCTGTAACTGGTTTATGTTTGCCAGTTTCGATATGATAAATAGGTACATGTGCCATTACTCTTTGGCCAGCCAATCTTCTTCTGCTGATTCTTTTTCTTTTTTTTGACATTGATTGGTACTCCTGAAATTATTAATGAGATTAGTCTTATTTATTTTTACTAATCTTATATATGTGATTTTAAATTCACTTCAAATTACATAGAGGACCCATCAACCCCTGATGTAGCTTAAAATATGATTAAATATTCATATTTAAGGCTGGCTAAAAACAAACCTCTTTATATATCTTAATACTTTTTTCATATTTTACAAGTCCTTTTTCAAGTTTTTTTTAAAAAATTTCTCAAAATTTCATTAAATTATGAATCTTTCAAAAAAATTTGAAGAACTTATTCAAAAACAGTTAGAGAGTTTTGGTTGCTCAATGGGCGTGAATAATTTAGTTATGTATCTCGCTTCAGCTAAGCAAGGAACTAAAGCATCTTTTGAAATGGTTGGTCAATGGCCACAAATTGATAGGCTACTTACTTCAATAGAAGACGATCCTTCATTAAAGGTTTCATCGCCTAATAGAAGATGGTACCCGCTTCAAGAAAACGATATTCTACTTGGTGTCCTTAGGGTAGAAACTGATTTGAAAGATGGGAATTGGCCATTATCTCTCGATTCTAGATTAAAAGCGCTTTCAATATCTTTAGCTAAATGCGTCTCTATCGAATTAGAACGTCAAAATAATAATGAAGAAATTAATTATTTAAAAAATCAGGTCAATTTCATCATTCATCAATTAAGGAATCCACTGGCTGCTCTTAGGACATATGCAAAATTGCTAATAAAGAGACTTGGTTCAGATGATGATTCTATTGAAATAGTCGAACGAATGATAATAGAGCAAAAACAAATTAATGAATATATCGATTCATTTGCTCA
>CACJAC010000020.1 GCA_902591275.1 uncultured Prochlorococcus sp.
AAATGATAAGTTTAATCAAATAAATTGTTGGATTGAAGAGATTAACAAAAGTCTTAATTCTAAAAATGTTATTGATTTTATATATGATATTTCTAAGGATGATCTTTTATCTAAATATTTTTACATTGAAAATATATCTAAAGAAATTAATAAACATAATCTAAAATTAGATTTTACTAAATTTAATTTATTACAAGATAAGATTTATAAAATAAAAGATGGTTTCTTTACTGAATTTGTAAAAATATTTACCCAATTAGCTTATATAAAATTAATTGAATTAAAGAAAAGTTTTTCTATTTTCAATTTCAATGATCTTATAAAGACTGTAGAAAATACTTTTTTATATTCAGAAATTAGTAATAGTAATACTCTATCTAAAATTCAACAAAGATTTAAATGTGTCTTAGTTGATGAGTTCCAAGATACAGATATTACTCAGTGGAATTTAATAAAAAAGTTCTTTAATACAAAAAACCATTTTTTACTTTGCGTAGGTGATCCAAAACAAGCTATTTACAAATTTAGAGGTGGAGATATTGAAACTTATTTAGATGCAAGATCTAACGCAATCAAAGTTTTTAGTCTTACAGATAACTATAGATCCTCAAAAAAGTTAATCGATGTTCTTAATAAACTTTATAAGAATGGACTTAAACAATCAAAACTAAATTATAGTAAATTAACCTCAAGAATTAATGAAAATATTAATCCTGAATTTAAATTTAAGGATGTATTTGAAATTGTAGAATTTTCAAAAAAAGAGACTGATATAATCGATCTTGTAACTAATTACATAGTTAACTTTATTTTAAATAATAAAGAAATTGATATTAATAAAATTGCGATTCTTACATTAAATAATTCCCAATGCTTAGATTTTAAAAAAAAATTAAATCAATTTAACCTCCCATGCAAAATTCAAAATAAACAAAATATTTTTGATACTGAAGCAAGTTCTATACTATTTTTATTCATTGAATGTTTATTAAATCCGAGGTCTTTAAAAAATATAAATTTGCTTGCTACTTCAAAGTTTATAGAAATAAAATTAGAAGATTTACTTGATAATGGAATTAGTAATAATTTAGAAATTTTAATTAATAAATGCATTACTTGGTCCCAGGAACTAAGAGAAAAAGGGTTTTTAAACATTGTTAATGAACTACTTATAAATTACAAGTCATCCTCGATTATTCAAGATTCAGATTTAAATTCAAATTTATTTCAACTTTCAGAAATTGTTGAAATACAATTAATAAATAATCATTTTGATCTCAATATAGTCTTCAACTGGTATAAAAATCAGTTAGATCATATTTTAAGAACTCCTACTGGAGAAGAATTTTTGACGAAAGATTATAATCTTCAAAATGGAATAAATCTTTCTACCATTCATAGTAGTAAGGGGCTTGAATTTGAAATAGTCCTATGTCCATATCTCTCAATTATTTCAAATAAGTCAAATAAAATTAAAGGACCTCTTTGGAAATCAAATATTGATAGAAATATATACCTTAATATTTCTAATAATTACGCGAAGGTTGAAAAATTAAAATTAATGGAAGAAGAAGATTTATTTAAAGAGAGTGAAAGGTTAATTTACGTAGCACTTACAAGGAGCAAATATAAACTTATTGTTTTTAATGATTTAGATGATACAAATAATATTTTAAATAATGATTTACTTAATAATTTGGAAAATATCAATATTTATAAGTCTACTTTTGAAGTAAGGATAGAAAAAGAGAAAATAAAAGAAATTTTTTCTAAGTTCCAAACCAGCCGATTGAATAATAATCTTTGGAAAATCGATAACGTTAATAAAAAAATATCTAATGTATTTAATTCTGATCAATTTATTTCTTATTCAAGTTATTCTTCTTGGATACGTAAAGATAAAAATATTGATGCATTCATTAATCAATATAAGGATTATGAAGATAATATATCAATTATCAAAGATTCTAATTTTAAGAATTCAAAGAATTATCCTAATTATTTTTCTTATCCAAATCCCTTAAGTGAATTTCCAAAAGGAAATATTGCTGGCACTTGCCTGCACAAAATAATAGAAAGATTTGAATTTAGAAACGATAATAATCAAGAATTAATTGATTTAATTATTGAGGAGTTGAACTTTCATCAAATCGATACTTCCTTGGCTTTAAAAGTAAAAGATGCGATTTTAAGAATCATAAATATATCTTTAGGAGGAGAATTACAAAATAAGAAACTAATTGATATTCCAAATGAATACTTAATTAAAGAACTCAAATATGATTTAACCCTGTCTTATGAGGGTAGAAATATTAATTCTAATGATATATCAAATTGCTTTTTTTTAGATCAGGAATATGAATTTGGTGAAGAATATGCAAATAAAATAAATGATCTTCAAATTATGAATAAAGGCTTTCATTCAGGATGTATTGATTGTGTTTTCCCTGTAGGAAATAAATTAGAAGATAGTAAATGGTGGGTAATTGATTGGAAAAGTAATTTGATTTCTGGTAGTGATAATAGTGATTGTTTACCAAGAAACTATAATTATGAAAACATGAGAAATGAAATGATTAAACATCATTATCCATTGCAATCTCATCTTTATTTATTAGCATTGCATAGATTATTAAAGTGGCGACTTAAAAATTATCAACCACATAAACATCTAGGGGGATATATTTATTTTTTTTTAAAGGGATTGCCAGATTTTGAATTATTTGAAAAATCTAAGTCTGAAGATATATCTCCAGGTATTTTTATTAGCAAAGCACCCATAAAAAGAATTAATTATTTAGATAACCTTTTTTAGAATGACTAAAACTACTATAGATATTGAAAAGTTCCAATACGATCATATATTTAATTTAATCTTAGGTATTTTCAAATTTAGTGAAAAAAAATATGGAAATTTCGTAAAAGATGTAATAAGAATATTATTAGAGTTTGAAAAAAATGGTGAAACTATTATTGATGTTGATAATAGTTTAATAATCTTTGAATTATTTGAAGATGGCTGGCCCAATAAACATATAGATGTTCTCAAAAATATAGGTTTGATTGGTTCCCTTCAATCTCCATTCCTATTAGTAAATAGAAAATTATCCTTATCAAAATGGTCAAAAAAGATAGAAAGAGTTATTAATTCATTTCTAAAAAAAATAGATACCGATAATTTAATGAACTCAATAATTTATAAAGATGATAATAAAATTGACCAAATTAAAAATATATTTAAATATTCAAACTTAGTTTTCGTTCAAGGAGGCCCAGGTACGGGTAAAACCACTTTAATAATAAAGTTAATTCTAGAACTCCTTCAAGTTGATAACTTTTTAAATATTGGTTTGTCTGCTCCAACTGGTAAAGCTACAGCTCGTTTAAAAGAAGCTCTTAATGATAAAAAAAATATTTCCTTTAGCAAATTTCTAGACCAAATAGAATTTCAAACTTTACATAGATGGATTTTAAATTCTCAAAATAAATCTCTTAAGTTGAAATTTAAACTAAAAGAGCTTGATATTTTCATAATTGATGAAATGTCAATGGTTAATATCGATTTGATTGAATCAGTTTTAAATTTGCTAGCAAAGGACTGTAAAATTATTCTAGTTGGAGATAAAAATCAATTGTCTCCAGTAAATAACTGTTCTATATGGAATTATTTGTTTGAATATTCCGATAATAGCTCAATTAAATCTTGTGTAGTAAATTTAAAAAAAACTTATAGAAATGTTGGAGATATAGCATTAATTAGTAGTCTAATATTTAATAATGATTTTTCTTTACTTAATCAAAAGATAAAAGAATTAGAAAAAGATAATAATTCAAAAGAAATTACTATTTCAAAGAGTAGAAAAAAAGATATTCCCAAAGATCTATTATTTTCGATTACAAGTCATCTAAAACAGTTAAATATTTCAACTTCAAATTTAAGTAAAAAAAAATATATATTTGATGAGAGTATTGATAATTTATTGCTTAATGAAAAAGATTTAGTAGATAAGATATTTCTGGATTTACAAAGTAACTTGATTTTATGCGGAAAAAATTCCGGAATATGGAGTGTTGAATATTTGAATGAAATTGTTTTTGGTCAAAAAAAACCTTATGACCTTAAAACTCTTAAAGAGGGTGTTCCGATTATGTGTACTAAAAATAATAATGAACTTGGATTGTCAAATGGGGATATCGGAGTACTTATAGGTTTAAAAAATAAAAGAAAATATCTTTTTAGAAAATTTAATGATAATAACGAAGAAATTGTCGCATTAATTGATCCATCTAATTTAGAAAATGTTGTACCAGCAATAGCCATTACTATTCATAAATCTCAAGGAAGTGAATCTGAAAAAGTAAACATTTTGTGGTCCCAAAATTATAGAAGAAATCAAAATGCTGTAAAAGAAAAAAAAGATAATCAAAATATCTTTTGCAGAGATAATTTTGAAAGAAGGTTATTTTATACTGCTGTTACAAGAGCGAAAAAATCTTTAAATATATATTACTTAAATTAAATTTTATTTTTGAGAAATTAGTAATATCTTAACCCCGAGATGTTAGATTAATAATTCGGCTCTGTAAGGCTAATCAACAATTCAAGTCAATTTAGATATTTGTTGAATGCCTAATCAGAAGATTATTAGGCATTTAAAATGGCTTTAAAAAAAGATAGTAAATCTCTTGGTAGTGAGCAGGAAAAGTCTCAGAGTGAAGATTCTTCCCAACTAGAGTTTAAGAACTTAGATAACAAAAAAGAAATTGAATCTCAACTATTGGAAGTAACGAAAGGAGATGATAATGAGAATGGATTTATCGATTTTGGGTTTAATCAATCGATCTTAAACTCGTTAATAAATAAAGGATATAAAAATCCAACTCCCATCCAAAAAGCAGCAATTCCCGAGCTAATGTTAGGAAGGGATTTACTAGGCCAAGCACAAACAGGAACAGGAAAGACTGCAGCTTTCGCATTACCATTAATAGAAAAACTTAAAGATAATAAGGAATTAAATGCCAAGGTTTTAGTTATGACTCCTACAAGAGAATTAGCAACTCAAGTGGCAGAATCTTTTAAAAGTTATAGTTCTGAATCTACTAATTTTAAGACGGTTGCAATATATGGAGGTACCGACTATCGAAATCAAATTTCTGCATTAAAAAGAAAAGTTGACGTAGTAGTTGGGACCCCAGGCCGAATAATGGATCATATAAGGCAGGGTACTTTTAAAATTAAAGATATAAATTGCCTTGTTTTAGATGAGGCAGATGAAATGTTAAATATGGGTTTTCTTGAAGATATTGAATGGATAATAGATCAACTTCCGAAAAATAAGCAGATGGTATTGTTTTCAGCAACAATGCCTAGTGAGATAAGAAATATAGCAAAAAAATATCTAAATGATCCTGCCGAAATATTAATCAAAAGTGTCAAAAAAGAAACTCAATTAATTTCGCAAAAGTTTTTATATGTACAAAGGCATCATAAGTTAGATGCTTTAAAAAGAATACTAGAACTTAATAGCGAGGGAGTAATTATTTTTGTTAGGACAAAACTACTTACTACTTCAATAGCTGAAGCTTTAGAGAATTCAGGTCATACTGTGGCAGTACTTAATGGAGATATACCTCAAAATCAAAGAGAAAATACTGTAGATAGATTGAAAAAAGGATTTATTAATATCCTTGTTGCAACTGATGTCGCAGCTAGAGGATTAGATGTTGAGAGGATAAAACTTGTTGTTAATTACGATTTTCCTTTTGACAAGGAAACATATACTCATAGAATTGGAAGAACTGGAAGGGCAGGTAGATCAGGAGAAGCAATTTTATTTGTTAATCAAAGAGAAAAACATTTTCTAAGAAACTTAGAAAACTCAACAAGAACCAAGATTGAAGAAATTAATATACCAAGTAATAAAATAATAAATGAAAAAAGGATGGAGAAACTTATAGATAATTTTAATGAGAGTTCTTTAGCTAAAGATGAAAATGAAGAAAATAAAGCTTTGATTATAGATGTACTAGATAATTTAAAAGAAAAATTCTCCATGGATGACTCAAATATTGCAATGGCGGCGATTAATTTAGTAATAGGTAATAAATCATTTTTTGTTAATGACGATGATTCTTGGATTAATAAACAAAATAATACTGATCGAAATAGATCAAATAGAAATAGTAATAATCGTATGAGAAATTCAAATAGAAGAAATAGTTATCAAAATGATTCTTTTGAAACCTACAAATTTAACTTTGGTAAATTTGATGGAGTTAGAGTTGCAAATATTATATCCTCAATCTGTAATTCAACTAATATAAATGGTAGATCCATAGGTAAGATACAAATTTTTAATGATTACAGTTTGGTAGATTTACCAAGAGATCTGCATAGAGAAACTAAAAATAAATTAAAAAAAATTAAAGTCAGAAACTAGTGATAGAGAATGAAAGCTGGCAAATATAATTTCTTTATTTTTGTGAATCTGATAATACTATTCAACTCCTTTAATAGTTATTATTTAGCTCGAACTGAACAAAATTCAATTATAAAATTATTTTGTCTTCAGAGTGTCAAAGAGGAGATGATGAAAGCAGAAATGGTATATAGTGAAGAAATTGCGAATGAAACTTGTGATTGTTACTACGAAGAATTTATGCAAACTGCAAGTCATCAAGATGCAAAAACAAAATGTAAATTAGAAACCAAAGAAAATTTAAATCATAATAGAAAAATTTAATTATTATTCTTATGAGGTCTAAGAACAATCAAAATCCAATAATTAGACTTTATTTAAATCTTATTGAGGAAAGAAGGTTACTATTTTTTGCTTTTCTTAGTTCCATAATTAATAAAATATTAGATTTAGCTCCCCCTGTAATAATCGGTCTTGCAGTGGATATCGTTGTTAATGAACAGAATTCATGGATTGCTGGTTTTGGAATAAAAGAAGTTCCAGCACAATTGATTTTTCTTGCATTTGCTTCAGGAATAGTTTGGTCTGGTGAATCTTCCTTTGAATATTTATATTCGATTTTATGGAGAAATTTGGCTCAGCTATCGCAACATAAATTAAGAATAAAAGCTTATGAGCATATCCAGGAATTAGATATGGATTTTTTTGAAAATGATAATACTGGAAGGCTATTATCTATTTTGAATGATGATATAAATCAACTAGAGAGATTTCTAGACCAAGGGGCTAATCAGATTATTCAGTTATTTATAACTGTCTTAATAATTGGGGGCACTATGATTTTTGTCGCTCCAAAAATCGCTTTATTTGCTTTCTTTCCTATTCCAATTATCTTTTTAGGATCAATTAAATTTCAAAGGAAGCTTGCTCCAAAATACAGAGATGTTAGAAATAAAGCTGGACTGTTGGCATCAAGGCTTAATAATAATTTAAGTGGAATTCTAACCATAAAAAGTTTTACTAAAGAAAAATGGGAACTAAATAGATTAAATAAAGAAAGTCTCGATTATCAAAGAAGTAATAAGGCTGCAATAAAATTATCTTCTGCTTTTATCCCTCTTATAAGATTTGCAATTTTATTTGCTTTTATAGCAATTCTATTAATTGGAGGTTTCCAAACTTGGAATAAGACACTTGATGTAGGTACTTATAGTTTTTTAGTATTTATTACACAAAGATTATTATGGCCTTTAACTACTTTGGGGCATGTTTTAGATGATTTTCAGAGATCTATGGCTTCAATAGATAGAGTAATTGATCTCATAGATACGCCTATAAAAATAAAAGATGGAAAAATAAAAATTGAACCTAAAGATATCAAAGGAGAAATTATTTTTAATAACGTAAATTTTAATTATCCTGGACGAGATTTAACTTTAAAAAACATAAATTTCAAAATTGAAAATAACTCAACATTAGGAATTGTTGGTTTAACAGGTTCTGGGAAAAGTACAATAATAAAACTACTTCTTAGAATTTATGATAGTAATAATGGGTCAATAACCTTGGATGGGGTTTCTATTAAAGAAATAAATTTGAGGGATTTAAGAAAGTGTATCTCTTTAGTAAGTCAAGAAACTTATTTATTTCATGGCACTGTACAAGAAAATATTGCTTATGGCTCAATTAACCCAAGTCTTAAAGATATTATTAAAGCTTCAAAGATTGCGGAAGCTCATAAATTTATTGAACAATTACCAGATGGTTATAAAACTATAGTGGGGGAAAGGGGCCAAAGGCTCTCAGGCGGGCAACGTCAACGAATTGCCTTGGCGAGAGCTGTTTTAAAGGATGCTCCAATATTAATATTAGATGAAGCTACAGCTTCAGTTGATAATGAAACAGAGGCTTTAATTCAAAAATCGTTATCTAAAATCACAAAGGAAAGAACAACTATAGTAATAGCTCATAGATTAAGCACTATAAAAAATGCGGATAATATTGTAGTTATTGATAAAGGTAAAATAGTTGAAAGCGGAAAACATGAAAAACTATTAGATCAGAATAAAATTTATGCTGATTTGTGGAATGTTCAAGTAGGAATCTAGTATGAATTTATTAACTATATTAAGAAGTTAAATGATTCAATTACGTTACTAAACATACCGTCAACTTTATTCCACCTTTCTTCATTAGTTCCCACAGCGAAAGTGTAAAGTGTTCCTCTATCAATTACGACAGTAGCTAATTCATGTCTTGCCTGTTCATTTAAATTTAATTCATACTCTAAATCATAGAAAATATGATTGGATGCCTCCCTCTTATTGGCATTTAAAAGTTTTACCTCTCTACCTGAACCTTCGGGAGCAATGACTTTATCAATTAATGTTTGACCTACTTCACTTGGGCTGCCTAATTGCTCTAATTGAACCTCTTTATTAACATCAGAAATAACTAAACTTAAGGTTTCATTACTATTTATTAAATCATGATAAATAATTTCAGGTCCTCCATCGACTTTTACTCTAGTCCATCCTGTTGGATACAAAAAGGCATATCTACCATCTGGACTTTGATAAGCTTCTAATCCCGCATTTAGTCCGCCACTACAAGCACTAAGTGTTAAGCATAAAAAAACCAAAAATAAATATTTAAAAGGGTTAAATTTAATATTTTTCATTTTGTTTGAAATTACTAACTAAAAACATAATAAGACATTAAAAGCAAACAATTATGGCAATTCGGAATTTTGCGTCTAAATTATCTCTAGAAATAGTTTAATTTTGATTACCTATACCAAACCACTTTCAAAATTAATCGGTCATTTTGAAAAATTCCCAGGGATTGGTCCAAGAACTGCGCAACGATTAGCCCTGTTTATTTTAAAACAACCTGAAAGTACAATAAGAGATTTTTCAAAGGCTCTTTTAGAAGCACATAGTAATGTTGGTCGTTGCAAAAAATGTTTCAATTTGACTTCAGAAGATGAATGCGAAATTTGTAGAAATACTGAAAGAAATCAAAAACTAATATGTGTAGTAGCAGAAACTAAAGATTTGCTTGCTTTGGAACGCGCCAGAGAATTTAAAGGTGTTTACCATGTTATTGGTGGTTTAATATCCCCAATGGATTCTGTTGGCCCCGAACTCTTAGAAATAAGAAGCTTGGTAGAAAGAGTTAGTAAGTCTGAAATAGATGAGATCATATTGGCATTGACCCCAAGTGTTGAGGGAGATACAACAAGTCTTTATATTGGAAAATTGCTAGCCCCTTTTACTAAAGTTACGAGGATTGCATATGGACTACCAATGGGCAGTGAACTTGAATATGTGGATGAAGTTACACTTGCAAGGGCCTTAGAAGGTAGAACAAAACTAAATTAGACAATGAGAGAAAATAATCTGATCAAGAAAGATAAAATCTTAAGACTTCCCTCTTGGATTAAATTTCCTATTAGTAAAGCTTCAGAATTCGAAAAAATACAAACACTTATCAAAAAATCAAATATTCATACTATTTGTGAAGAAGCAAGATGTCCAAATAGAGCAGAATGTTATGCCTCAGGAACAGCCACCTTCTTACTGGGTGGATCGATATGTTCTCGTTCATGTGCTTTTTGTCAGGTAAATAAAGGTAGACCTAGTTCTATCAATATTGATGAATGCACTCATGTCGCTGAAGCAGTGAAAGTACTAAATTTGAAATATGTTGTTTTGACATCTGTAGCTAGAGACGATCTCCCTGATCATGGTGCAAATTTATTTATATCTACAATTGATGAGATTAGAAAAATTGATTCAACAATTAAAATTGAAGTTTTAACTCCTGATTTATGGGGCGGAGGGAAAAATCTTGATGAAACAAATAACCTTCAGACTAAGAGATTGAAGATGATTTTAGAAAAAGATCCAATATGCTTTAATCATAATCTTGAAACTGTTGAAAGACTACAAAAAGAAGTTAGGAGAGGTGCAAATTACAAAAAATCTCTTGGTTTACTAAAAAAGTCAAAGGATATTGCTCCTCATATTCAAACTAAATCAGGCATTATGTTAGGACTTGGGGAAACATTGGATGAAATAAAAAATACTATTTATGATCTTAAAAAAATAGATTGTGATCAAATTACAATTGGCCAATATTTAAGGCCCTCATTCAATCATTTGGCAGTTAAGAAATATTGGGATCCATCAGAGTTTGAATATTTATATCGCTTCTCTAAGGAAATAGGATTCAAAAAAGTATCTTCTGGGCCTTTAGTTAGAAGTAGTTATCACGCAGGTTAACTTTCTTCAATTAAAGAGAGTTTCTTTTCAAGTCTTTTCAATATGGGAATACATTCCCCGTTCATAAGTGTACCTGCACCTCCCCAAACCAATCTTAATAAAAGATCTACTGGGCTAGAACCAACTTCTTTGACAATTTTGAATCCTATTAACTTGAAATATCTTACAAGTTTTTTACTATATCCTTCACTATCAAAAATAGCCAAAAGTCTTACTTTGTTGCTTGATTTTTTTTCAATTGCCCAAGCAATAGTTGTTGCCCATATTAATTCCGAAACAAAAGTAGGAGCTTTACTAAGGATTCTTAATGTATCAAGCTGAATACCTTGTTTATTTAAATAAGTCCAACCTTTCATTTCGGCCCAAATCTTAATTATGTTATCTTTCTGTTCTGCAATCACGATTCTAAAGAAACATAATCCGATAGTTTCTCTAACTTGAATTTTAATTGTTAATCCAATGGAACCTGCTAATGTTTCTAATTCTTCAACCTTCATGATTTTGAAAATTAGTCCTTATAGATTTTATGATTTTCCACTTTTGATCTATCGATTTGTTTTTGTCTTTCTTCAAACCTTTTCCTATCGTCATCGCTGAATTGGTCTATGCAGAAATGACATTGGATACCCTTTTTATATTCTTTTCTTTCTTGATCTTGAATTGAAATTGGCATTCCACATGCATGACAAATGGAGTAAGAGCCTTTTTCTAAATCTTGATCTAAAGCAACTCTTTTATCAAAGACATAACATTCACCTTCAAATAAGTTTTTTTCTTTTGGTATATCGTCAAGGTATTGAAGGATACCCCCTTGTAAGTGATAAATATTTTTGTAACCTTTCTTTTTCAGTAAACTAGTAGCTTTTTCACATCTTATTCCTCCGGTACAAAACATTGCTATATTTGTATTCTGTTTATTTTCTAAATGGGTTTCTAAATGATCATCTACCCACTTGGGGAATTCGCTAAAGTTTCTTGTATTTGGGTTTATAGAGTTCTGAAATGTACCTAAAGAAACCTCATAGTGATTTCTAGTATCGATGATTATTGTATTTTGATTTTTAATTAACTTATTCCAATCAGCTGAGTCAATATAGGTCCCATTATTTTCTGCAGGGTTTATTTCAGGGACACCCATGGTAACTATTTCTTTTTTGATTTTTATTTTTAATTTTTTGAAGACTTTCTCTTTTGAAAAGTTTACTTTAATATTCAAATTTCTATTACTTGCATATTTATTAAGTAAATTGATAACAAAATCAATTACATTTTTCTCGGCACAAATAGTTCCATTAATACCCTCACTTGCAAAAATTAACAAACCTGAAAGATCTTTTTCATTTTCGATTTCTAATAATTTATTTTTTAGATCAAGAATTAAGTTTTCTTGAAATGGGAAGAAAGAGTAAAGAGAAACTATTTTAAAATTTTTGCCTTTCATAAAGAAGATAATGTTTTTTCACTAGTTTCAAAATCTTTGTTAAATGATACTCCTACCTCTTTAAGAAGTTTTCTGTCTGATTGAAAAGATGGATTTGAAGTTGTGAGTAACTCATCTCCATAAAAAATTGAATTTGCACCACATTGAAAACATAAAATTTGGGCTTCTTTTGAAAGATTTTCTCGCCCTGCACTTAATCTTATTTTACTTTTAGGCATAAGAATTCTTGCTGTAGCTATCATCCTTATCATTTCAATAGAGTCAATTTCTTGATTATCTTCTAAACCAGTACCTTCAATAGCTACTAATGAATTTATAGGAACACTTTCAGGGTGTGGATTCATGTTTGAAAGTACTTCCAAAAGAGATGCTCTATCGCCATTATTTTCACCCAAACCTATTATCCCTCCACAACAAACATTTATCCCTGCATTCCTTACTCTTTTTATAGTATCTAGTCTGTCTTGATAAGTTCTTGTCGTAATAATATTTTTATAATGCTCAGGACTAGTATCAAGATTGTGGTTATACGCGGTTAAACCTGCATCAGCCAGTCTGGAAGCTTGTTCTTCTGTAAGCATCCCAGCAGTAACGCAGGCTTCCATCCCTAAATCTCTTACACCGCTAACCATCTCTAACATTGCATTAAAAGATTTCCCATCTCTAATTTCTCTCCAAGCCCAACCCATACAAAACCTATCTGCCCCTTCATTTTTTGCAATTTGAGCTCTTGCTAAAACCTCTTCAACTTGAAATTGTGGATGACTTTTGATTTCGCTAGAACTATAAATTGATTGGCTACAGTACGAACAATTTTCCTCACATCCACCAGTTTTTACGCTGAACAATGATGCTAATTGAATGTCATAGTTGTTAAATTTTCTGTGAATTGTTTGTGATTCCCACATTAAATCAATGAGAGGCATATTAAGAATTTCCAATATCTCCTCTTTATTCCAATCGAACCTAATTTCTTTTAATAACTGATTATTCGAATTAGCCATTTTTATTAGGAAAAATATTGAGAATCTTCAAAAGATTCATTTGATAATGATTCTATACCGCCGAAACGTCTATTTCTTGATTGATAATCAATTATTGCTTTAAGAAATTCATGCTCATTGAACTCTGGCCAAAGTACATCAGATATATAAATTTCTGAATATGCTAATTGCCATAATAAAAAATTACTTATCCTTTTTTCGCCACTAGTTCTTATTAGTAATTCTGGATCCTTAATCCCTCCAGTTAGTAGCTCTGAATTAAATAATTCTTCATTAATTTCACTTGGTTTTATTTCCCCAGAAGAAGATTTTAATGCTAGTTCTTTTGCGACTTTAACTATTTCTTGTCTACCTCCGTAGTTAACACAAACATTGAATAAAAATTTATTGTTGTCTTTAGTAAGTGATTCTGAACTAGAGATTATTTCTTTTAAATTTTTTGGGAAAGGAGTTAAATCTCCAATAAATTTTATTTTTGTTGATTCTTCATGTATCTCTTTAATTTCGTTTTTTAAAACTTCGCTAAAAAGATTTATAAGAAAATCAACTTCTTTTGTTGGTCTTGTCCAATTCTCAGTTGAAAAAGCATAAACAGTAATTACTTTACAACCTATATTTTTTGCAGTTTTGAGAATTTTTTTTAATACATTAACGCCCTGTTTATGTCCAAATGATCGGGGTAAACCTTTTCTAGTCGCCCATCTCCCATTGCCGTCCATAATTATAGCTATATGTTTGGGCAATTTTTGCTTATCTATTTTCATTAATAAGTTACTAATTTTATCGTCTATTACTTTTTCTAAACTCATTAGTTAATCCTTTTTATTAATAAAAATTTCTGATTTTTCTGACTCTTTTTTATTTATATCACTGATGATATTATCATTTGACTCTGTCTTTTGGGATAAGACATTTTTATTTAAAGATGCTTTATTTGCTCCCATAGAGTTTTGATTACCAATCAATTTTGCAAGAAGTTCTTGTAACCTGCTGCTAGTTATTGGCCTTTCGAGTTTGCCTTGATTTGCTAATGATAACGTACCTGTTTCTTCAGAAACAACAATACAAATACATCTGTCAAATCTTTCCGTTATTCCTAATGCTGCTAAATGTCTAGTGCCATATCTACTTATCCCTTGTCTTGAGAGAGGAAGTATTACGCCAGCAGAGATTATTTTATTTCCTTTTACAAGAACTGCTCCATCATGTAAGGGCGTATCTGTTGCAAAAAGATTTATTAAAAGGTCAGTTGATAATTGTGCCTCAATATTGGTACCTGAATATAAAAAATCTTCAGGTCTTAAATCACTCCCCAAATCAACAACGATTAAAGCGCCTTTTCTATTTTGAGAGAGTTTACCTGCAGTATCAACTAACTGAGTAATGGTAGTTGAAGTTGCTCTAAATTCCTTGGGTGGATTCCCAAGTAATACTGCTAGCCGCCCAGTGCCTAGTAGTTCCATTAATCTCCTTAACTCTCCTTGCCAAAGGATCGCTAATGAGAGAGAGCAAGCGAGGACTACAGCGTCAATTAATTTTGATGTTAGGGGTAAGTATGCATATCTTTGAATAAACCATGCGGACGATACTAAAAACAAATATCCTCTAAGAAGCCATAATGTCCTTTGTTCTTTTACTCTAGAGAATAATAAAAGTCCGAAACCCACAGCAAATAAGACATCTAATAAAAGCTTAAAATTTATAATTCCCCAAAAATTCACACTAAAAACAAAATTAATTTAAATTTACCTAATTTTATTTAATAAAGCGATCAGGCAAAACATCATATCTTAAAAGATCAATTGGGCTTTCTCTTTTTTGAATAATCTCTGCTTCTCCATTAAAAACTAAAAGGGCTGCAGGTCTAGGAATTCTGTTGTAGTTAGAACTCATTGAATTATTGTAAGCACCAGTACCAAAAACACATATGAGATCTCCTGCTTCGCAATTCGCTAGTTCTATCTCCTTAAACAATACATCTCCCGATTCGCAGTGTTTGCCAGCAATTGTATATTTATTTTTAGAGTTAATATTAAAGGGGTTTTTTACCAAGCATGCAGAGTAATTTGATTGATATGTTATTGGCCTTGGATTATCACTCATCCCGCCATCAACAGACAAATAAGTTCTGATTCCAGGAATTTCTTTAAAAGCCCCAATTTTGTAAATTGTTATCCCTGCTGTAGATACGATAGATCTTCCAGGCTCACACATCAATTTTGGCAGATCTAAATTGTGTTTTTTGCAAGCTTTAACAACTGAGTTGGAAATTGTTTCTACCCATTCATCGATAGAAGGTGGATCGTCATTTTTTGTATATTTAATGCCTAAACCTCCACCAACATTAAGTTCTTTAATATTATGACCAAATTGTTTGGCGTCTAAAATAACCTTTACCATTATTTCACCTAAGTCCTTATGAGGTTCTAGTTCAAAGATCTGGGAACCAATATGAGCATGTAGTCCTACAAGTTTTAAATGTTTACTTTCGCTTATGCTTGCAAATAAATTATTTAAATATTCGATTCCAAAACCAAATTTACTATCAAATGAACCTGTTCTTATGTATTCATGTGTATGGCATTCGATTCCAGGAGTAAAGCGAATCATTATTTCTAATTCATGATTTAATGAATTTGATGCCTGCTCTAATCTTCTTAAGTCATAGTCATTATCTACAATTATTTTGATGTTATTTCTAATTGCGAAATCAATTTCTTTGTCAGATTTGTTATTCCCATGAAAAACAATTTTTTCATTCGGTACCCCACCTTTTAGAGCAGTTAATAATTCTCCTTCTGACACCGCATCAAGCCCTAAACCTTCTGAGGAAACAAGATTACTCATGAAAATAGAGCTATTTGCCTTGGAAGCATATATAGGGAGTGATTCCCCTGGGTAATATTTTTCTAATGCTTTTTTATAAGCTCTACAAGACTTTCTTAAAGTGAATTCATCCAATATATAAAGAGGAGAATCATATTTTTTAACTAACTCTTCAATAGAACAGCCACCAACTGACAATTTTCCATCTCCTCCAATGGATGTAGTAATAGGTACGATATTTTTATTAGGACTTTCGAAGTCAATTTTCTGTTTTAAAAAAGATTGTTTTTCTTCCATGGGAGAACTTTTAATAAAGTTTTGCTAAAACTGTCATATTTTATAATGACTCTAGATTTGAACTTTTTAAATATACATACATATTAAAATGATATCTATCAAACAAATAAATGAGAAAGATATTGATTTATGTTATGAATTAGATTCAAATACGATTTCCCTGTGGAGCAGGAAACAATGGGCTAACGAATTCAAAAAAGAAAGTACAAAAATATTTGGATTATTATTTTCAAATTTAGTCATTGGAATATGTGTTTTTCAAGTTGTTCTTGATGAAGCTCAAATAAATTATTTTGCTGTAAATAAGAAATTTAGGAAAAAGGGTTTTGGATCTTATTTTATGAGCTATTTAATAAAAAAATGTAAAAAATTAAATCTAAAAAAAATACTATTGGAGGTTTCTCACATCAATGTTAATGCTGAAAGATTTTATAGTCGCTTTGATTTTTCTACTGTAGGGATGAGAAAAAATTATTATAAAGATGGTTCACATGCACTTTTAAAAGAAAAAAAATTAACAACAAAATAATGTAAAAATTTAATTGTTCGGATAACCAGAATCCTTGAAATTACTATAATTTCTTGCTATATCACCAAAAAAGTTCCATTTAATTTATTAAATTATACTTTTGGGTATTCACAAAAGCTCATTCTGAACACAAAATTGACATATTACTGGTAGGTTATTAGTAGGAATTTAATCTTCTAATGTTTGAAAGATTTACAGAAAAGGCTATAAAAGTCATCATGCTTGCTCAAGAAGAAGCTAGAAGACTTGGGCATAATTTTGTTGGAACTGAACAAATTCTTTTGGGGTTAATTGGAGAAGGAACTGGGGTAGCTGCGAAAGTACTTAAATCGCTTGGAGTTAATTTAAAAGATTCAAGGATAGAGGTAGAAAAGATAATAGGTAGAGGTTCAGGGTTTGTAGCTGTAGAAATACCTTTTACTCCTAGGGCTAAAAGAGTTTTAGAACTCTCTTTAGAAGAGGCTCGTCAACTTGGCCACAATTACATTGGCACGGAGCATTTATTGTTAGGTTTAATCAGAGAAGGTGAAGGTGTGGCTGCAAGAGTTCTTGAAAATCTTAATATTGACCTTACCAAGGTTAGAACTCAAGTTATAAGGATGCTAGGTGAAACAGCCGAAGTTGGCTCAGGGGCTAGTACAACTAAGGGAAATTTAAAAACTGCTACTCTTGATGAATTCGGAACAAATTTAACAAAATTAGCAAGTGAATCAAAATTAGATCCAGTTGTGGGACGCCATTCAGAAATAGATCGTGTAGTTCAAATACTAGGTAGGAGGACAAAAAATAATCCTGTTCTTATTGGCGAGCCAGGAGTTGGTAAAACAGCTATCGCAGAAGGTTTAGCTCAAAGAATACAAACAGGGGATATCCCAGACATACTTGAAGATAAAAGAGTTTTGACACTTGACATAGGATTATTGGTAGCAGGAACAAAATATAGAGGTGAATTTGAAGAAAGGTTAAAAAAAATAATGGAAGAAATTAAATCAGCAGGTAACGTTATTCTTGTCATAGATGAAGTGCATACTTTAATTGGTGCTGGAGCTGCTGAAGGAGCTATAGATGCAGCAAATATACTCAAGCCAGCATTAGCTAGAGGCGAACTTCAATGTATTGGAGCGACAACTCTAGATGAATATAGAAAACATATTGAAAGAGATGCTGCTCTAGAAAGAAGATTCCAACCTGTAATGGTAGGGGAGCCATCTATAGAAGATACAATTGAAATTTTAAAAGGTCTTAGAGAGCGTTACGAACAACATCATCGTCTAAAAATTACTGATGATGCGCTTGAGGCCGCCGCTCATTTAGGTGATCGTTATATATCTGATAGATTTTTACCTGATAAGGCTATTGATCTCATCGACGAGGCTGGAAGTAGAGTACGTTTAATAAACTCTAAACTTCCACCTGAAGCAAAACAAATTGATAGAGAATTAAGACAAGTCCAAAAACAGAAAGAAGAATCTGTAAGAGATCAAAATTTTGATCAAGCAGGCCAATTGCGCGAAAAAGAGATGGCATTATCTGCAAAAATTAAAGAAGTATTGGACAATAAAAAAGAGTCTACAGCTAGTGATAAATCTGTTGCTGATAATTCCGTAAAAAGTGATTCAAAACTTTTACAAAGCCCCCTCGTTAGTGAAGAGGATGTAGCACATATTGTGGCTTCATGGACTGGTGTTCCTGTTCAAAAATTAACAGAAACTGAATCAGTCAAGCTACTTAATATGGAGGAAACTCTTCACCAAAGGCTAATTGGACAAGATGAAGCTGTAAAAGCTGTTTCAAGAGCCATAAGAAGAGCAAGAGTTGGATTAAAAAATCCGAATAGACCTATCGCAAGTTTTATCTTCTCTGGTCCTACTGGTGTTGGAAAAACAGAATTGACTAAATCATTAGCTTCATATTTCTTCGGTAGTGAAGAAGCAATGATCAGATTAGATATGTCAGAATTTATGGAAAGACATACAGTTAGTAAGCTTATAGGCTCGCCTCCTGGTTATGTCGGTTTTAATGAAGGTGGTCAACTTACAGAAGCGGTTAGAAGGCGCCCTTACACCGTCGTTTTATTTGATGAAGTTGAAAAGGCTCATCCAGATGTTTTCAATTT
>CACJAC010000021.1 GCA_902591275.1 uncultured Prochlorococcus sp.
AGTTAAGTAATTAACAATTTACTTTTATGAGTAAGGGTTTTTATAAAAATCGAAGATTAAAGTCGTTTATATTTCTTAGTGCTTGTTTTTTAGTAGCTTTTATTCCTCATGCTAACAATATTGAAAATTTCTTTTATGTAACATTAACTCTTTCTTTTGTGATCGTTTTTTACGGTTTAATAGTTATTTCTAGAAATTTCAAAAGGAACAACGTTTTAAATACTGTAAGCAGAAGAATTAGCAATAAAGAGTTACCTGTGCTTGATATTTTAGTCGCAGCTAGAGATGAAGAGAATGTCATAGCAAGATTAGTTGAAAGATTATTTAGTTTAGATTATCCAACAAATAAATTAAATATTTACATAATCGATGATGGTAGTTCTGATAAGACGCCTTTAATTTTAGATCGATTATCTAGACAATATGACAAGCTAAAAGTCATAAGTCGTTCTCCAAATGCAGGTGGAGGAAAGTCAGGAGCTTTGAATTATGCCTTGAAATTTACCCATGGTGAATGGTTATTAGTTTTGGATGCTGACGCTGAATTAAAACAAGATTCTTTGATAAGGTTATTTAGTTTTGTAGAAGAGGGTGATTGGTCTGCAGTTCAACTAAGAAAATCAGTAACAAATGTAAGTAAGAATTTTTTAACTTCCTGTCAGTCAATGGAGATGGCTATGGATGCAATCTTTCAATATGGAAGATTATCAGTTTCTGGAGTTTCCGAATTAAGGGGAAATGGCCAATTAATTAGGAAAGAAACATTATTAGCATGTGGTTCTTTTAATGAAGATACAGTTACAGATGATCTTGACTTGAGTTTAAGATTATTATTATCAAAATCTAGAATTGGAATCTTATGGGATCCTCCAGTCATGGAGGAGGCAGTTGAGAATTTAAATGCTTTATTAGCGCAAAGGCAAAGATGGGCAGAGGGGGGTTTGCAAAGATTCTTTGATTATGGAGATCAATTATTTACTAATAAAATTGATTATTTGCAGAAATTTGATTTAACTTACTTTTTCATCTTGCAATATGCATTACCAATCATTTCTATTTTTGATTTAGTTTTCAGTATTGTTTTTTTAGATTCACCAATTTACTGGCCTATTTCATTTACAGCCTTTATGTTATCTGGAATTGCTTTTTGGTACGGTTCTTCTTGTAAAAGTGAAGTACCTGTATTGCAAAAAAGCAATTTTTTGATGGTATTTGTATCGGTTTTTTATTTATCACATTGGTTTTTAGTAATCCCTTGGGTAACTATAAAGATGTCAATTTTTCCCAAAAAAATACTCTGGCGAAAGACTCTTCATACTGGAGTTTAATCTATTCATCAAGGTCTATAATTTCTCCATTGAAAAAATTTGCTAAGTTTTTTGGACTATCATCATAAGTTTCCTCGTTAGATATTTTTGTTGACGAATTAGTTTTTGGTTCTATTTTTTTTATTGTTCGAAAATTATTTACTTCATTTTGGGTTATTTCTCGAGTGTTTGTTGGGTTATTTTTATTTAATTGTTTGGTTGAAAAATTAAGTATTATTCCATCTCCAAATATCTTTTTTACAGTATTTTCAATTATAACTTTTCTGCTTTTTATCATACTTTCCCAGTTTGGAGATAATGCAATTGTGATTTTCTCCGAATCAAAACTTTCAAGTTCGGCTTGTTGTGAAAGTAACATTCTTGTTGATGGTAACTCTACTTTAGAAAGAATTAATTCCCATTTATCTTTTAAATTTGATCCAAGATTATTTTGGTTATTGTCAGAAATATTTTCAACACTCTCTTTTTCAAGAACTTCAAATTTTTCTAATTTTTCGTCTTTTTTTCCGATCAATTCCTTGTGATTTATCTCTTCTTGGATACTTTGTTTTGTAATCTCATCTGAAATTTTTTCTTTATTAATTGGAATGTTTTTTCTACTTTCATGCTTCTCTTCAGTCGTATTATTTTTACTTTCTTGTTTATTTTCAAAACTATTTATTTCTTGACTATCTAGAAGACCAGTTAAATGAATTTCAAACCAAAGCCTTGGATTATCACTTGATTTGATTTGATATTCAATATTTCTCAGATTATTGTGCCAATTAATTATTGTTGATTTATTTATTGTTTTTGAAATTTTATCTAACTCATCTCGAAATTCATCAGAGGTATAATAAAGATCTGAATATTTATTATTTGTAGTGTGTAATAGTAGATCTCTTGTTATATTCAATAATCCGATAATTATTTGAAGAGGTTCGATTCCGGAATCATATAATTTGTTGCAGTTGATAATTAATGACTCTGGATTATTCTCAACCAATGATTTAATCAGATTTATTAATTCAATTTCTGATACTTCTCCAAGGAGATTTTGGATATTATTAATTGTTATCCCTTCTGGTAAAAGATTCAATTGTTCAAGGAGGCTTTGTGCATCTCTCATCCCTCCGTTAGATCTTTTTGCAATCATTTTTAGTGCCTGAACTTCGTATTCAATAGATTCTTTTTCGGCGATTTCTGATAAATGTTGAAAAATGTCATTGTGGCTTATTCTTCTAAAATCAAACTTCTGGCATCTACTTTTTATTGTATTTAATACTCTCTCAGGATTTGTCGTCGCAAGGATAAATACAACTCTTGCGGGCGGTTCTTCAATAGTTTTTAGTAAAGCATTTGAAGCTGCCGTTGAAAGCATATGACATTCATCAATAACATATACTTTCCATCTCGCTTGAGTAGGTGCAAATCTCGCTCTTTCTATAATTTCTCTTATATTTTCTACTCCTGTATTTGATGCTGCATCAATCTCGATAATATCTAGTGCGCCCCCATCGGTAATTTGTCTACATAGGTCACATTTACAACAAGGAGTTATCGTAGGTTGGTCGAATGCCTGGCAATTTAGAGATTTTGCAAATATTCTTGCACTTGATGTTTTGCCAGTCCCTCTTGAACCATTAAAAAGATATGCTGGAGCAATTTTTTTTGTTAATAGTGCTTGTTTGAGTGTAATCGATATAAATTTTTGCCCAACCAGTTCGTCTAAGTTGTTTGGTCTATATTTTTGATGAAAAGGCTTATGAATATTTGGCATTTATTTTTCATTAATTAGAAAATTCGGGATTAAATAAAAAAAATAAACTCTAATTTTATGCAGACTCTTTAATTATTCTTTTTGATCCTGAAGGTAGTTTAACAATTTTAGATGAGAACAAATTATCCACCATTTTTTTCGTAATTGTGAATTCTTTTACATTTTCTTCAGAAGGCAATGTGTACATAATATCTAGCATTAATTCCTCAATTATTGATCTTAATGCTCTTGCACCTGTTTTTCTTTTGTATGCTTCATTTGCTATCGCTTCAACAGAATCAGGCTCAAATGATAATTCAACGTTATCCATACTTAGCAAAGTTTTGAATTGCTTTACTAGTGCATCTCTTGGTTGAGTTAGGATAGATTCTAAAGTTTCTTTAGTAAGACGATCTAATACCGCACAAACCGGAATTCTTCCAATAAATTCTGGAATTAGTCCATATTTCACTAAATCATCTAATTCTAAATTTTTCAGAGAATCTCTTGGGTCGACGATTTTTTTTGTATCAACTTTGTTTTGATCTGAATTAGTAGTAAATCCTATGGAGTGTTTACCCATTCGCTTTTGAACTATATCCTCTAAACCTATAAAAGCTCCCCCGCAAATAAATAATATTTGACTCGTATCGATTTGGATACAATCATGATAAGGATGTTTTCTTCCTCCTTGGGGTGGCACATTAGCAATTGTTCCTTCAAGCATTTTTAATAATGCTTGCTGTACTCCTTCACCAGAGACATCTCTAGTAATTGAAGGATTCTCGCTTTTTCTTGCAATTTTATCTATCTCATCTATATAAATAATTCCTTTTTGAGCTAGTTCTACATTCATTTCTGATTTCTGTAGAAGTCTTAAAAGTATGTTTTCAACATCTTCCCCAACATATCCAGCTTCTGTTAGGGTCGTTGCATCAGCTACTGCAAAAGGAACATCTAGAAACTCTGCTAAAGTTTGCGCTAATAATGTCTTTCCACTTCCAGTAGGGCCGATGAGTAAAATGTTTGATTTTTGTAATTTCGTTGCTTGTGAATCTGTTGAATTGCTATTTTTAGTGTCTTCTTTAATTTTCCAAGCTAATCGCTTGTAGTGATTGTATACGGCTACTGATAATATTTTTTTTGCAGATTCTTGTCCAACAACTTGATTATCTAGAAAACTTTTAATTTCTAATGGCTTAGGAATTGCGGTTAACTCTAAAGGAACAGATTTTTTTGGATTATCGGTTGGTAATTTCTTTTTGACTTGCGGGGGGTTGTTTGAGTTCGCTTGATTATCAAGTAGTTCTTCATCAAGAATTTCATTACAAAGGTCTATGCACTCATCACAGATATAAACCCCTGGACCAGCTATAAGTTTTCTTACTTGGTCTTGAGATTTCCCGCAAAATGAACATTTAAGATGGGCGTCGAATTTAGCCATCGATTATAAGTTTTAATGTGAAAGTTGTTAAATAGTCCCTATTCACTAGGATTGCTTATAATTATCGATTCGTCATCATATTCTTAAAAAATCAGTATTCCTTGTCACTTTTTGATAACTTTATCAATTAATCCATATTCGACTGCTTCTGAGGGAGATAAAAAGTAATCTCTTTCTGTATCTTCATTTATTTTTTCTAAAGGTTGACCAGTATGTTCTGCTAAAAGCGAATTTAATGTTTTCTTGAGAAAAAGTATTTCTTTAGCTTGTATTTCAATCTCTACTGCTTGACCTTGTGCACCTCCCAGAGGTTGATGAATCATAATCCTAGAATTAGGTAAAGCCAATCTTTTCCCTTTTGCTCCTCCAGAAAGTAGAAATGCCCCCATACTTGCCGCTACTCCAAAACATATTGTCACTACATCAGGGGATATTTGTTGCATAGTATCGTATATGGCCATTCCTGCTGTTACTGAGCCTCCAGGAGAATTGATATATATTTGTATGTCTTTTTCGGGATCTTCCGCTTCAAGAAATAATAATTGTGCAACAAGTGAATCAGATACTTGATCATTAATTCCAGTGCCTAAAAAAATTATTCTCTCCCTCAATAGTCTTGAATAAATATCAAAAGCTCTTTCTCCTCTACCTGATTGTTCTATAACAGTAGGAACAGCAGCAATAGTTTTATTACTACTTTCGTAAGAACTTATTGAGCTTTGGATTAAATGTTTTTTTTCTGAATTCACAAATTAGTTTTAGTCTTATTAATAATTTAAGGGGTTTTTGTTCAATTAGTAGGAAATTTCATAAATTATTTTTTTTCTTTTTTATTTTCAGTTTTTGTAGTTTTTGTAGTTTTTGTAGTTTTTGTAGTTTTTGTGGCTTTTGTTGTTTTGGAGGTTTTGGTAGCTTTAGAAGATTTTGTAGTTTTTTCTTTTACTTCAGAATTTTCTTCAAGCCAAATTATTAATTTTTCTTTGAGTAAATCGTTAGTTATTACTTCTGTTAATTTTTTAATATCTATTTGTTTTGAAGATTGAGAGATTGCATCTTCATAATCTTTCATTTTTAAATCAATTTCATCCTTCTCGACTTTTATGTTTTCTGTTTCAGCTAATGCTTTTAAAGCTAAATTTCTTTGAACATTTTTTTCAGCCTGAGGCCTTGTAGACTCTGCTAATGACTTAACTAATTCCGGAGTGAAAGTAGATTTTACATCAAGACCTTGTTGAGCAAATCTTTGAGCGGTTTGTTCAATATTATTCCTCACTTCTATATCAATCATAGATTTTGGAATTTCAGTAACCAATTCGTTTGTTAAGGCATCTAATAAAGCTTCAATTTTGATATCTTTTTGAGTTTTTTCAAAATTGTCTTTGAGTTGCTTTTCAATATCTTTCTTTAACTCTTTTAATGTTTCTTTGTTGCCAGACTGTTTTGCAAAATCGTCATTAAGTTCAGGCAATTCTTTTTCCTTAAGATCCTTAAGATTGACTTCAAAAATTGCTTCTTTGCCTCTTGAATCCTCATGAGAATAATCATCAGGAAATTTAAGGTTAAGTGTTTTAGTATCACCAATTTTCATCTTTACGATTCCCTCAACGAAACCAGGAATCATTTTGTTCTTTTCTAACTCAAGATCCATTGATTCACTTGTTCCACCATCAATCTCTTTACCAGAATCTTTATATTTTCCTTTGAAACGAACTACAGCAATATCTCCTAATTTTGCTGCTCGATTGGTAACTGGAATAATGTTTGCAAACTGATTTCTAGACTTTTCTAGCGCTTCATCTATTGACTTGGGATCAAACTTTGTCTTTGATATTTCAACACTTAGTCCTTTGGATTTTTTAAGTTTTAATTCTGGGGCAACATCAGTTTGAAGAGTAACCTTAAGTGATTTTTCAGGACTAAACTTTGCAAGTAAAGATTCAAATCCATCTACCAATTCTGGCTCACTTAGTGGCTCTATAGATTTTATTTTTAACGCCTCTTGCCATGATTTATCAATAATTTTTTCTAGAGCAGAAGCATGTAATTGTCTGATGCCAATTCTTTGGATTAAGACTTGTTTAGGAATCTTACCAAGTCTAAATCCCGGAATTTTAGCCGAACGACTGATAGAACTGATTGTTTCATTTACACACGTTTTGCATGTCTCAGATGGTATTTCTAATTCGAATGAAATTCTACTTTGAGGAAGAGGTGTTGTTTTGACTATTAGTGCATCTTTAGCCATGTTTTTCTAAGTTATTACTATGAGCCGAATCTTAATTATTTCACATTATGTGATTTCCTTGAAAGTTAATTTTTTGATAAAGTAAAAAAAATAGTCAATCTATTTATAAAAATCATTTTAAAGTGTGAGACAATCTCCGTATTTGCCTAATAGGCCATTAAAAGTTGCTGTTTTAGGTTCTTCAGGTGCTGTGGGATCTGAATTGCTAAAAATTCTTGAACAACGTGATTTCCCAATATCAGAATTGGTCTTGCTTTCATCAGAGCGGTCAGAAGGAAAAAAAATTATTTGGAAAGATGAAGAATTAGTTACAAAAAAAACAACTAAGGAAGAATTTAAGAATCTTGATTTAGTTTTGGCTTCAGCTGGCGGAAGTATTTCAAAAAAATGGTTGTCTACCATTATTGATCAAAATGCTTTACTGATAGATAATTCAAGTGCTTTCAGATTAGATAAGAACGTTCCTCTTATAGTCCCTGAAGTTAATGCTAGTGACGTACTTAATCATGATGGGGTAATAGCGAATCCAAATTGCACTACCATTTTGTTGACATTAGTTTTAGCTCCATTAAACAAACTTTCGACTATTCAAAGAGTCATTGTCTCAACATATCAATCTGTCAGTGGTGCAGGTCAACTGGCGATGGAGGAACTAAAACTTTTAACTGAACAATATCTTCAAGGAAATCCTCACAAAAGTGAAGTTTTGCCATACTCCCTTGCTTTTAATTTGTTTTTACATAATTCCCCTATGCTTTCAAATAATTACTGCCAAGAAGAGATGAAAATGGTTAATGAGACAAGGAAAATATTAAATATTGCTGATTTAAAGCTTTCTGCTACATGTGTTCGAGTCCCAGTACTGAGAGCACATTCTGAATCAATCAATATTGAATTTGCCGATGTAGTTGAGCCTAAAGATGCTCTTGAAGAATTAAAAAAATATCCCGGAATCGAAGTTATTGAGGATTACAAAAATAATAGATTCCCTATGCCAAATGACGTTATGGGAAGGGATAATGTTGCTGTTGGCAGGATAAGAACTGATATAAGTCAGCCTAATGGATTAGAATTATGGTTATGTGGAGATCAAATAAGAAAAGGAGCAGCTCTGAATGCTGTTCAAATAGCTGAGTTATTAATTCCAAAAAAATGATTACAGACAAAACTGAGTGTAATAATCCACTATTTGGAAGAATATTGACTGCAATGGTTACTCCATTTACTGAGAATGGAGATGTAGATTATGAACTAGCTATAAAACTTTCAAATTATCTTTTTGAGAACGGTTCCGATGGAATTGTGTTGTGCGGTACTACTGGAGAATCTCCGACTCTTTCATGGGCGGAACAGCATGATTTATTTATTGCGGTAAAAGGATCTTTGGATGCAAGCTGTAAAGTAATAGTTGGTACTGGTAGCAATTGTACAAGCGAAGCTGTGGAAGCTACAAAAAAAGCTTACGACTCTGGTGCCGACGGTGCTTTGGTCGTTGTTCCTTATTACAATAAGCCCCCTCAAGAAGGTCTTTATAAACATTTCAGTTCTATTGCTAAATCTGCAAAAGATTTGCCTCTTATGCTCTACAACATTCCTGGCAGGACTGGATGCAATTTATTACCTGATACTGTGAAGAAACTTATGGATTTCTCAAATATTTTAAGTATTAAAGCTGCAAGCGGTAGAATAGAAGAAGTAACAGAACTAAGAGCTATTTGTGGCTCCGAACTCTCTGTATATAGTGGCGACGATTCATTGTTGCTTCCAATGTTATCTGTAGGTGCTGTAGGAGTAGTAAGTGTTGCAAGTCATTTAGTTGGATTGCAATTGAAAGAGATGATTCATTCTTTTCAAAGTGGAAAGGTTTCCAATGCTCTTACTATACATGAAAAACTTCAGCCTCTTTTCAAAGCACTCTTTATGACTACTAATCCAATCCCAATTAAGGCTGCTTTGGAGCTATCGGGATGGGATGTAGGTAATCCTAGGAGTCCTTTGTCACCTTTAACCAATGACATGAAAAAGCAACTATCTTTTATCCTGAATTCCCTATAATAGGGATTATATTTAACTTGATAATTAAATTTAAATAAACCTTATTTGATTACAAGCAGGCCTTCATAAATTTCAAAATTATGCAATCAAGTACAAATTCAACTGTAAATAGATCTACTCATGATTCATCTAGATCTAAAAATAATACGCCAGCTCTACGAGTAATACCTCTTGGAGGACTACATGAAATAGGAAAAAACACTTGCGTTTTTGAATATGGTGATGAATTAATGCTTGTTGATGCTGGCCTAGCTTTCCCATCTGATGGTATGCATGGCGTAAACGTTGTTATGCCTGATACAACTTTTTTAAAAGAAAATCAAAGAAGAATTAAAGGAATGATTGTCACTCACGGGCATGAAGATCACATTGGAGGTATTTCTCATCATCTAAAGCATTTTAATATTCCCATTATTTATGGCCCAAGATTGGCAATGTCAATGCTTAGAGGGAAAATGGAAGAAGCAGGGGTATCTGATAGAACAACTATACAGACAGTAAATCCTAGAGATGTTGTAAAAGTAGGACAACATTTTTCTGTTGAATTTATTCGAAATACCCATTCTATTTGCGATAGCTTTTCTTTAGCAGTTACAACACCTGTTGGAACAATTATTTTTACGGGAGATTTTAAGTTTGATCATATGCCAGTAGATGGAGAGCAATTTGATATTGAAAGAATGGTGCATTACGGAGAGAAGGGTGTTTTATGCATGTTCAGTGATTCTACTAATGCCGAAGTTCCAGGTTTTTGTCCTTCTGAGAAGACTATCTATCCCTCTTTAGAAAAACATATTGCAGAGGCAAAAGAACGAGTTATCCTTACCACTTTTGCTAGTTCTGTGCATAGAGTGACAATGATCTTAGAATTGGCCATGAAACATGGAAGAAAGGTCGGTTTGTTAGGTAGATCGATGATAAATGTTATTGCTAAGGCAAGAGATATTGGTTATATGAAATGCCCAGATGATTTGTTTGTTCCTATCAAGCAAATTAGAGATTTGCCAGATAGGGAGACCTTATTATTAATGACGGGTAGTCAAGGAGAACCCCTAGCAGCGTTAAGCAGAATCTCTCGTGGTGAACATCAGCATGTTCGTCTTAAGACTACTGATACTGTAATATTTTCAGCCAGCCCAATTCCTGGTAATACTATTTCTGTTGTTAATACAATAGATAGATTAATGAAACTCGGAGCAAAGGTTGTTTATGGAAAGGGTGAGAATATTCATGTTTCTGGTCATGGTTTTCAAGAAGATCAAAAGTTAATGTTGGCACTCGCAAAACCTAAGTTTTTTGTTCCTGTTCATGGAGAACATAGAATGCTTGTTTGTCATGGGAAGAGTGCACAAACTATGGGGGTTCCAAAGGATAATATCTTAATTATTGAAAATGGAGATGTAGTTGAGTTAACACCTAATTCTATTCAAAAGGGTGATCCTGTAAAAGCTGGTGTTGAACTGCTTGATAACTCACGAAATGGGATAGTAGATGCTCGAGTATTAAAGGAAAGGCAGCAATTAGCTGGGGATGGTGTAGTAACTGTTTTAGCTCCTATTAGTACAGATGGGAAGATGGTTGCGCCTCCTAGAGTTAATTTAAGAGGAGTTGTTACTACTGCAGAGCCAAGAAAAATGTCTATGTGGACAGAACGAGAAATAAGCTGGGTCTTAGAAAATAGATGGAAACAATTATCCAGACAAACTGGCCCGAATAATTTTGAGGTAGATTGGATTGGTGTACAAAGAGAAATTGAAAATGGTTTATCGAGAAGAATGAGAAGAGAATTACAAGTTGAACCACTTATTTTGTGTTTAGTTCAACCTGCTCCAAGTGGAACTCGTGCTTATATTCCAAAGATAACCGAAGAGCAAAATTTCTCCAATAGAAATAGAAATAATAATAATTTCCATAAGAAATCAAACAATAATCATCCTAATAGTTCAAATAACCCACAAAATAACCAAAAAAGTCCAAAAGTTTCACAGAATCCATCTGCTGAGACTGTTACAGAAGATTCATTTGAAGGTAGAACAAGAAGAAGAAGATCTGCTGTGACATCTTAACTTTTTTCAAAATTTATATAGTTTTTATCCCAAACAATTTTTAAAAACTCTTGCAGATTAATTTGACCTTTATTTTTTTCATAAATTGAAGTTGCTAATTTTGTCAGATTTTTAGAACTACATTGCTTTGCAGATATTTCTTTTAAAAATCTATTTAAAATTGTGCATCTCGCTTCAATACACATACCATTTAGGAGATTCCTATCGATACCTTTAACATCTTTACAATATAAATACGCTAGTTCACTAAGATCATTACGTTCATTATTGTATTTGCTCATTTTTTGGGAAAAATTATTTATCCTTTCAGAACAACCAGGATAGATGACTTCTAAGGTAGGAATAATTTTTTTTCTTACTAAATTTCTTTTTAATTTAAGATCTGAATTTGTAGGATCTTCCCAGACTGGGATCTTCATATCAATGCAAAATTCTTTTGTATCTTCCCTACTGAAAATTAATATTGGTCTTATTAAATAAATTTGATTTTCTATTAATCTTTTACTCTCAATATTACTCAGACCTGCAAAATTGCTTCCTCTAGATAAATTGAGGATAAATGTTTCTGCATTATCACTACTCGTGTGACCAGTTAACAAATAAATATTATGTTTTTGCTTGTTTTTATTTAATAAAGTTTTGGCTCTTTCACATAATTTTTTATATCTCCATTCTCGTGCTTTTTCTTCTGAAGAAATACTTTCTTTATTTGCTTGATCAAAAGAGAATGAAATATTTTTATCTTCGCAATAATCTTTTAATTCAAGAGCATATAGTGATGATTTTTCGTGCCACTGATGATCACCATGCCAAACACTAATAGACCAATTATGTAGTTTTTTTAGGTCATTAATGAGGGTTAATAAGGCCATTGAGTCTTGACCCCCCGAAACACTTAATAAAATGTTGGATCCTTTGGGAATTAATATTTTTTTGGTAAGAATCTCCTTATGAAGCTGATGATGCCATGATGACCAATTTTTCTGACTTAATTTTTTATCAGTCATTTTGTGTTGCTCAGATAATATTTTTTAAAAATTGCACTGTTTTACTAAAACAATGTCACAATCGGGTAATAAATTCATTAAGTAAATGAGTCTGATTAATCTTTTGCCACAAAAAATCAAAGAAGAGTTAAGAAGCAAATCCTTACTCAAAGTTATTTCAGGATTGAATAATTTCGATGTTCAGTCTGTGAAAATAATTGTTGAGGCTGCTTCATCAGGAGGTGCAGATCTTGTCGATATTGCTTGTAAACCTGAACTCGTTGATTTAGCACTTAAGAATTCAACACTACCGGTTTGTGTTAGTTCTGTAGTGCCTCGATATTTTCAAGATTGTGTAAAAGCAGGAGCATCATTAATTGAGATAGGAAATTACGATACTTTTTATGAAAAAGGCATTCATTTTTCAGATAAAAAAGTTTTAAACATTACAAAAGAGACGAGGGATTTATTGCCTAATTTTCCTTTATCAGTAACTGTTCCTCATACTATGCCTATTGATAAACAAGTTGATCTTGCCGTAAAGCTAGTGGAAGAAGGGGTTGATATTATTCAAACAGAAGGTGGTACCAGTTCTACTCCTTACTCTCCAGGAATTCAAGGTTTTTTTGAAAAATCAGTACCAACTCTTGCAGCTACCTATGCTATTAATCAAGAATTTAAGAAACAATCTCTGAATATACCAATCATGAGTGCCTCTGGATTAAGCCAAGTAACTTGTCCACTAGCAATATCCTCTGGAGCCTCAGCAGTTGGCGTTGGATCTGTGGTTAATAAATTAGATGATTTAATATCAATGATTGCGGTTGTTAGGGGCTTAAAAGAATCTTTGAAAAATTCAATAATTGAAGAAAAAATTTCCTAGTATAGCAACATCCTTTAGCTACTAGCTTGATGAACAACTATAAGCTTCAAGCACCTTACGAACCAAATGGAGATCAACCAGAAGCTATTAAAAAATTAGTTAAAGGCGTAAATAATGGTAAACAGTTTCAGACTCTTTTAGGAGCTACTGGAACTGGTAAAACATTTACCATTGCCAATGTAATTCAACAAACAGGAAGACCAGCACTTGTTTTAGCCCATAACAAAACGTTGGCTGCACAACTATGTAATGAATTAAGGGAATTTTTTCCAAAAAATGCTGTTGAGTACTTTATTTCTTACTACGATTATTATCAACCTGAAGCTTATGTACCTGTAAGTGATACTTACATAGCCAAAACTGCTTCAATTAACGAAGAAATAGATATGCTTAGGCATTCTGCAACACGCTCATTATTTGAAAGAAAAGATGTAATTGTTGTAGCCTCAATAAGTTGCATTTATGGTCTTGGTATACCGAGTGAGTATTTAAAAGCTGCAGTTAAATTTGAAGTGGGAAAATCAATAAATCTACGTTCCTCTTTGAGGTCTCTCGTTGAAAATCAATATACTAGAAATGATATTGAAATTACTAGAGGTAGATTCAGAATTAAAGGTGACGTTTTAGAAATCGGTCCAGCTTATGAAGATAGATTAATTAGAATTGAGCTATTTGGTGATGAAGTTGAGGCTATTAGATATGTTGACCCTACTACAGGAGAAATTCTTGAAAGTTTGGAACAAGTTAGCGTTTACCCAGCAAAGCATTTTGTGACTCCAAAAGAAAGACTTGAGAGTGCAATTAGTGCAATTAGAAGTGAATTAAAAACTCAACTCGATAAATTTACATACGAAGGAAAATTATTAGAGGCTCAACGTCTAGAACAACGTACAAAATATGATTTAGAAATGCTTAAAGAGGTTGGTTATTGTAATGGAGTTGAGAATTATGCTCGTCATTTATCAGGTAGGGAGGAAGGTTCACCGCCAGAATGCTTAATAGATTACTTTCCCAAAGATTGGTTGTTGGTAGTTGATGAGAGTCATGTAACATGTCCTCAACTTCATGCGATGTACAACGGTGATCAATCTAGAAAAAAAGTTTTAATAGATCATGGTTTTAGATTGCCAAGTGCTGCAGATAATAGACCTTTAAAATGCGAAGAGTTTTGGGAAAAATCAAAACAGACATTATTTATAAGTGCAACCCCCGGTCAATGGGAATTAGATCAATGTGATGGTGAATTTATTGAGCAAGTTATAAGACCAACTGGGGTATTAGACCCGGTAATTGATGTAAGACCTAGTGAAGGCCAAATAGAAGATCTGTTATCTGAAATAAGAATTCGAGCTGAAAAGAATCAAAGAGTCCTTGTGACAACACTTACTAAGAGAATGGCTGAAGATCTAACTGATTTTTTATCTGAAAATAAAGTAAGAGTTAGATATTTGCATTCCGAAATCCATTCAATTGAAAGAATTGAAATTATTCAAGACCTTAGAATTGGCGAATATGATGTTTTGGTAGGAGTTAATTTATTAAGAGAGGGACTAGATCTTCCAGAAGTATCCTTAGTCGCCATTTTAGATGCTGATAAAGAAGGTTTTCTCAGAGCTGAAAGGTCATTGATTCAAACAATAGGAAGAGCTGCCAGACATGTTGAAGGCGTTGCCTTGCTTTATGCAGATAACTTCACAGATTCAATGAAAAGAGCAATATCTGAAACTGAAAGGAGAAGAACTATTCAAAAAAAATATAACCAAGTCAATGGTATTACTCCAAAACCTGCAGGCAAAAAAATAGAAAATTCAATATTATCTTTTCTAGAACTTTCCAGAAAACTAGATGCTGGTGGTTTATCTAAAGATTTAATAAATATAGTTAATAACAAAACTGACGCAATTCTCAGTTCCAGTGATAATCAATGTTTGCTCGAAGAATTGCCTGACTTAATAGAAAAGTTAGAAATTAAAATGAAAGACGCTGCAAAAGAGTTAAATTTTGAAGAAGCAGCAAATTTGAGGGATAGAATCAAAAAATTAAGACAAAAATTGGCAAGAAATAACTAAAAAGAACTTATTTTTCTAATTCGAAATGATTATGAATTGCATTAACTGCTTTGTCACAATCTTTTTCTAAGACAATACATGAAGTCCTAATTTCACTCGTGGCGATCATTTCAATATTGATATTTTGGTCAGACAATGCTCTAAATATTTTTCCAGCAGTCCCGACCTTAAATGCCATTCCCGCTCCTACAGTACTTACTTTTGCTATAGCAGGGCCATCTTCAATGTATGATCCGGGTAATTTTTTTGTTAAGGCCTCAAACACTAAGTTAGCTTTTTCTCTATCTTGTTTATTCATTGTAAGACTAATATCCTTAGTTTTTAAAGAGGAAATTCTCTCAGACTGAACAATAGTATCGATAAGTAAATTATTTTCAGCTAACGCTAAACATATCGATGCTGCTACACCTGGACGATCAGGCAGTTTTCGAAAGCTTACCTGAACTTGATTTTTATCTAATGCAATTCCTCTTACTTCAGGTTGATCTTGTTTTTCATTGATTGGATTAACAAATATTTGTGTATCGGATAACTTAAATTTCTCAGCAACAAATCTAATAGCTTTTGGTATATTATTAATTTCAATTACACAGCTGACTTTAATTTCACTAGTAGCTATTAACCTAACATTTATATTCGCTTGAGATAAAGTCTCAAATAAATCAGCTGAAACACTAGGTCTGCCCATAATGCCTGCTCCTTGAATACTTAATTTAGTCATGTTGGTTTTTAAGTTAAATTCTCCCCCTAATTGACTAGTTATAAGTTCACATTGTTCTGCAGTCTTTTTTACTTCTAATTCACCAACAGTAAATGTAATATCGTTTTTATTTCCATCATTTGTCGCTTGTATTATTAAATCTACGTTAATACTTGCTTCTGAAAGTTTTTCAAATATTTGCGCAGCAATCCCAGGCCTATCAGGAATATTTGAGAGACTGAATACTGCTTGGTTTTCTAATACTTCAAGACTATTGACTGTTTTTGTTAACTCTAAGCTTCCTCTTTTTAGAGGGAGAGGTTGGATTTGACTTTTTAGGAGAGTCCCACTGGAGTCACTTTGGCTTGATTTGACACACAATTTAATTCCATAATTGCGAGCAATTTCTACTGCTCTTGGATGCAGAACTGAAGCACCGACGCTTGCAAGTTCAAGCATTTCCTCACAGCTAATTTCATCTAAGAGTTTTGCATTAGGAACAATCCTTGGATCAGTAGTAAGAACCCCTGGAACGTCTGTATAAATTTCGCAAGTCTCAGCTCCTAAAGCTGTTGATAAAGCTACCGCGGAAGTATCTGAACCACCTCTACCCAAAGTTGTAATTTCCATTGAACCCGTGTGGCTTAATGTTGTTCCTTGAAATCCAGCCACGACAATTACAAAACCCTGATTTAAATAATTTTGGATCCTTTCTGTTTTAATATCCAAAATTCTCGCTTTCCCATGAATTGATTCGGTAATAATTCCAACCTGGCTACCAGTCATTGAAATTGCAGGTATTCCGTATTCGTTTAATGCCATTGAAAGAAGAGCTATGGTTACTTGCTCTCCAGTTGAGAGAAGCATATCCAATTCTCTTCGGTTAGGATTTTTACTAATTGATTCCGCTAAACAATTTAAATCATCAGTAGTTTGCCCCATCGCAGAGACAACTACGACAATTTCATTCCCTGCTTCTTTACTTTGACAAATGCTACTTGCAATATTTTTAATTTTTTTAATATCACCGACAGAAGTACCGCCAAATTTTTTCACTAGTAAAGCCATACTTAAATCATAATGTAAATTCTTAAACTTATAATTTGATTAACTTAAATTAATTAATTTCTCTGTAAAAACATTTATAGGATTATTACCTTGTTTTAGTAATGATT
>CACJAC010000022.1 GCA_902591275.1 uncultured Prochlorococcus sp.
CATCGCTAACGTTTATACCTTTATCAGATAGCCGCATAAGAATATCTTTAAGGACTCCAACTCTATCAATTACTTCTATTCGTAGCTGAATTGGAAACTTATTATCGCCAGTTTTATTATCTTGATTCCAGCCAACAGGTAATCTTCTTTCTATTGGAATTGGTATTACATTTTCACAATCTTCCCTATGTATGGTTATTCCATGGTTGCCGAGCGAAACAGTTCCGATAATATCCTCACCTGGCAGTGGGGTACAGCATTTACCTATTCTGTAATCAAGACCTTCTATCCCTGAAATTGGTGATTTAGCTGCCGTATTAGATTTATTAGTGGATAAATTACTATTACTTTTAAAAGATTTTGCTATTTCAGAGTCAGAATCATTTTTTACATCTTCTGTCTGTAATTTTATTTCTTCTCTTAGTCTGTTCAATACTTGATGCAAAGTTAAACCGCCAAAACCAAGAGATGCAAGAAGGTCTTCAGTAGTTTTTAAATTGCATCGATTTGCAACTTTTTTCATCGCTTCACTAGAAAGTAATGCTTCAAAACCGTTTCGACCTACCTCTTTTTCAAGTAAATCTCTACCTCTTTTAATCGTTTCATCACGATGGCTTTTCTTATACCATTGGCGGATTCTATTTTTAGCAGTTGGCGTAACTACAAAGTTCAACCAATCCAAGCTTGGAGTAGCATTATTACTTGTCAAAATTTCTATGAAGTCACCATTTTGAAGCGCTGTAGATAATGGAGAAAGCTTTTCATTAATTCTTATTCCATTACAGTGATTTCCAACTTCAGAATGAATTCTGTAGGCGAAATCTATCGCGGTAGATCCTTTTCTTAAACCAACAACATCTCCTTTTGGGGTGATCACAAATACTTCTTCATCAAATAAATCTTCTTTAATTGAAGCTAAATAATCATTATGATCCCCATCATTACCTTCTTGTTGCCATTCTACTAATTGTCTTAGCCAATTAAATCTCTCGGCATTACTTTTAGCAGGAGAACCACCCTCTTTGTATTGCCAATGAGCGGCAATACCATATTCAGCAATTTGATGCATGGAAGTAGTTCTAATTTGAACTTCAATAGGTCGATGTCTTCCAATCACAGAAGTGTGTAAGGACTGGTATCCATTGGGTTTTGGTAATCCTATATAGTCTTTAAATCTACCTGGAATTGGTTTGAAAGTATCATGAACAACTGCTAAAGCTCTATAACAACTATCTGAATTGTCCACGATAATTCTTAGTGCAGCAACATCATAAATCTCATGAAATTGCTTTTGTTGTCTTTCCATTTTGCTCCAGATGCCATAAAGATGTTTTGGCCTTCCTGTTATTTCAAAATTTTTCAAACCTGCTAAAACCAAGTTTTCCTTTATAAGATTCAAAGTTACTTTTAATCTTTTTTCTCTATCACTTCTTTTAACAGAGATTTGATCTTTAAGATCTTGATATTCTTTAGGCTCTAGGAATTTAAAAGCTAAATCTTCTAATTCCCATTTAAATCTATTTATTCCTAGTCGATTAGCTAATGGTGCATAAATCTCTCTTGTTTCTCTCGCTATTCTTAGTTTTTTCTCATCATTTAGCCATTCAATTGTTCTCATGTTGTGAAGTCGATCTGCAAGTTTTACTAAGACAACTCTGATATCGCTGGCCATAGCCAAAAACATTTTCCTAAGATTTTCAGCTTGTGCTTCAGTTCTGTTGTTAAAGTGTATGCCTCCTAATTTTGTTACTCCTTCTACAAGTATTTTTACTTCTAATCCAAAATTTGTTTCTATTTCGGATAAATCAATGCCAGTATCTTCAACAACATCATGTAAAAGGCCTGCAGCAATAACAGATGAACTAGCACCTATTTCTTTGAGGAGATTTGCAACAGCAACGGGGTGTATAATGTATGGCTCGCCACTCGCGCGGAATTGTCCATCATGAGCTTTATAAGCAAGTTTAAAAGCATTTACTATAAGGTTTTGATTTTCATCATTTTCGTTATTTGATTTTTCAAAATTATGAATATCTTTAAGAAGCCAATCGGGAATTTTTATTTGATAATTCAAAGATTCACTTTCATATTTTTTATTTTCAGGCAAAATAGTTTTGGAAACTTCAATTTCGTTTTTCTCTTTTGAATTTGCAGCTGCCTCAGACATTTTATATTGCTTTAGATGTATTTTATTTAGGTCTAGAAAAATTTGCTATAAATCATGGAAACAAATAAAGAAAAAATTATCATAGTTAAAAATCTTACTGTTAGATATCGTTTAAAACAGCAACCTATTATCAAAAATTTTAATTTAGAAATAGATAGTGGAGATCATTTAGCCATAATAGGACCCTCTGGATGTGGAAAGACCACTTTTGCAAAAACATTAGTAAATATGTTGCCTGAAAAGGCCACTTCTAAAGGGTATTTATCGATTTTCAGTGTAGATCCTAGGAAAATAAAGAACAAAGATGCCCAATTATTTAGAAGAAAGAATTTTGGATTTATTTATCAAGACTCTATAAAAAAACTTAATCCGTTAATGAGAGTTGGGGATCATTTATATGAATTATTTAAAACGCATGATCAAACTAAATCATCTGTACTTATTAAAAAATTAGTAAAAGAAGTTTTTCAAAAAGTAGGAATTGAAGAAAGTAGACTTGATTCCTTCCCACATCAATTAAGCGGCGGAATGAGACAGAGAGTTTCTATAGCAATGGCACTTGCTTTGAAACCTAAATTATTAATAGCTGATGAACCTACAACAAGCTTAGATACCAAAACAAGTTTTGAAATTATGCAAGAAATAATTCAGCTATGTAATGAATTTGATACTACTTTAATTTTAATTAGTCACGATATAAATCTTGCAGCAAAGTGGTGCAAAAAAGTTGCAATTATTGAAAAGGGAGCGATTGTTGAAAAAGGGAATATATTAGATATTTTTCAATCACCAAAATCAAATATCGGGAAAAAGTTAGTAAATGCTTCAAAAATAGTATTAGAACCAAATACTAAAAATAATGCTCGAGATGAGGTTGTTCTAGAAGTAATTAACCTAAGACATTGGTATAAATTAAATTCTTCAATTTTCATCAATAAATGGAATAAGGCTTTAAATGAAGTGAGTTTCAAGTTATATAAGAATGAGACTCTTGGAATAGTTGGTTCTTCAGGGAGCGGTAAAAGTACATTATGTAGGGCTTTAATTGGACTTCTTAAAGTAAGAGGTGGTGAAATCAAAATTTATCATAAAAATCAGGCATCAAAAAAAAATAAATCTTTTAAAAAGAACAATAATGTGCAAATTATTTTTCAAGATCCTTTTTCAAGCTTGAATCCGAAAATGACAATTAAAAATGTTTTGGAGGATATATTTTACATTCAAAAAATTTCAGATAAAAGAAAAATCGAAAAAGAAATAAATTTAATGTTAAGAAATTTAAATCTTCCCTTAAATAATGATTTTTTTAATTCTTATCCTAGCCAATTATCTGGTGGTCAATTGCAAAGAATTTCATTAGCCAGAGCACTATTGTTGAAACCAAGAATTTTGATTTGTGATGAGAGCGTAAATATGTTGGATGCTTCAGTAAAAATAGAGATTCTTGAATTACTTAGAGTCTTGCAAGAAAAAATGAATTTAACTATTATCTTTATTACTCATGATTTAGGTATTGCTAAAAGATTTTGTGATAGGTTGCTAGTTATGAATCACGGAAAGATAGTTGATGAAGGAGAAAGTTCTACAATCTTCACTAAAACTCAAAACACGTATACAAAATCGCTTCTAAACTCTTCTTTAAATCTTATTTAACTTTAATAACAGTTAGTAATTTTTGGAAATCTAATGGTAGTTCTGATTCAAATATCATTTCCTTCCCATTTATTGGATGTATAAGTCCAAGCTTAATGGCATGTAAAGCTTGGCCATCTAATTTACATGGTAGTTTTTTACATCTTCCATATAACGGATCACCAACAATTGGATGATTAATGTGAGCGCAATGAACTCTTATTTGATGCGTTCGCCCAGTATCTAGTTTGAAACTCATTAATGAGTAATTGCCAAATCTTTCTTCTAATCTCCAATAGGTACATGCATACCTTCCTGAAGTTTCTTCAACTACTTTATATTTCAATCTATTTAATTTATCTCTGCCAATGTGTCCCACTATCTGGCCTTCTTCAGAATTAGGTGCTCCATGAATTACTGCAATATATTCGCGTGATGCTATTTTTTCTTTAATTTGTTTCTGGAGATTTACTAATGCCTCTTGGCTTTTTGCAATCACCATACATCCGGAGGTATCTTTATCTAATCTGTGAACAATCCCAGGTCTTAGTTTCCCATTAATTCCAGGTAGATCTTTACAATGAAAAAGTAATCCATTCACTAAAGTTCCAGATTTGTGTCCAGGGGCTGGATGAACAATTAGTCCAGATTGTTTATTGATTACTATGATGTGCTCGTCTTCATAAAGGATATTTAAATCCATTTTTTCAGGTTTCAAATAAATAAGAGGTTCTGGAGGAGGCATCCATATTTGAACATTATCGCCATTTTTTAATGGGGTCTTTGCTTTGGCAGTCTTGTAGTTTACAAGTACTAAACCTGAATTTATAAAATGTTGAATTCTTGCTCTACTTTGTTCTGGCCTTTTACTTACCAACCATCTGTCTAGCCTCATAGGAAGAGGTAGCTCATAAATAATTTCTATAAACTCACCTTCTCCAATGCCGAAAGAATTTTGATTATTTAATTCCATAGTGGGACTTCTAAAGCAATTTTACCCAGCATTTGATTTCTATAATCTTCCAATAACTTATGAGACATTCTCCTTTTATCGCCAGAGGTATGTTTTGAAGCTGCTTCGTCGATCCAAGCAGAAGGACTCTTAAAGCCTTTAGTAATATCAACACCATATCTATTAGATATTTGTTTAACTGAGATATTCGCATTCTTATCTTTGTTGAGAGTGGATACAATTTTGATAAATCCAATTGCGACACTCTCTATTTCATAAGCAGCTTCTCCAATATCGTCACAGAGTGCAAGATTAAGTGCTGATTTTTGATCTTCTAAATTTGGAGGTATAATACCAGGAGCATCTAGCAGATCTATACCACTTTCTAATTTTATCCATCTTAAATTACGAGTCACGCCTGCTTTCCTAGCGCTATCTACAACTCTTTTTTTTGCGATTCTATTAATTAATGCTGACTTTCCTACGTTTGGAAAACCAAGCGTAAGGGCTCTAATTGGCCTAATTCGCATTCCTCTAGAGAGTCTTCTATCGTCGATTGACGACCTAGAATCTTTGGCTGACCTACAAATTTCTTTAATCCCTATTCCTCTTTTAGCATCACACCAAAGAGGATATTGATCTTTAGCATTAAACCATTTATTCCAACTATTGATTGTATTCGGGGAGATCATATCTGATCTGTTAATGACAAGAATATGTTTTTTATTATTTATCCATTTATTTAAGTGTGGATGTCCTGTTGACAAAGGAATTCGTGCATCTCTCACTTCGATAACTAAATCTACTTTATTGATGACTTCAGATAATTTCTTTTCTGCTTTTGCGATATGGCCTGGGTACCATTGGATTTTGGGTATGTCCACTTCAATAAATCAAATAAAATTTTGTATTCCTTTTAGTTTTTATAAGTTTCAAAAGTATTTACTTCTAAATTTTAGTATAAATTTAATAACTAAAAATTTTTATAATCGTTAATTCTTAAAATTTATTAAGGCATAGGTAACAGTAACTACTTTTTAACCCAATAAGCCCAAATTAACGTTAGGGTCTTGAGATTATAAATATAGCTTGTTTAATGTCAAAATTATCTCTTTCCAGTCTTGATAAGACACATTTAGAAGGAAAAAAAGTTCTTGTAAGAGTAGATTTTAATGTTCCATTAAATGAAGACGGTCAAATAACCGACGATACGCGTATTCGTGCAGCGATCCCAACTATTGAATATCTTATTAATCATTCTGCAAAAGTCATTTTAGCTGCTCATTTTGGTAGACCGAAGGGTCAGGTAAATGAAAAAATGAGATTAACTCCAGTAGCAGCAAGATTAAGTGAATTGTTGGGGCAAAAAGTTGCTCTTACTAACAGTTGTATTGGTGATGAAGCAGTTGCACAATCAAATACCTTATCTAATGGAGATGTTCTTTTACTTGAAAATGTTCGTTTTTTTGGTGAAGAGGAAAAGAACGATCTGGAGTTTGCGAAAAAATTAGCATCACATGCAGATATGTATGTAAATGATGCTTTCGGTGCTGCTCATAGAGCTCATGCTTCAACTCAGGGTGTAACTAATTATTTAAGTCCCTCAGTAGCCGGATTCCTTTTAGAAAAAGAATTGAAATATTTACAAGGAGCAATAGATTCTCCAAAGCGTCCATTGGCAGCAATAGTTGGAGGATCAAAGGTTAGTAGCAAAATAGGCGTACTTGATTCTTTACTAGATAAGTGTGACAAAATTATGATTGGTGGAGGTATGATTTTCACTTTTTATAAAGCTAGAGGTTTAGATGTTGGAAAGAGCCTTGTAGAAGAAGATAAACTAGTGCTTGCTAAAGATTTAGAAGCAAAAGCAAAAGCAAAAGGAGTAGAATTATTATTACCCACTGATGTTGTTTTAGCTGATGAATTTTCTCCGGAAGCCAATAGTAAAATATCTCAAATTGATTCAATTAGTGGGAATTGGATGGGTCTCGATATTGGCCCAGATTCCATTAAAGTTTTTCAGAATGCTCTTGCAGAATGTAAGACAATTATTTGGAATGGTCCAATGGGAGTTTTTGAATTTGATAAATTTGCAGACGGTACAAATGCAATAGCTACTACTCTTGCCGACTTAAGTGCTTTTTCTGAAGTTTGTACAATAATTGGTGGTGGAGATTCAGTCGCAGCAGTAGAGAAAGCAGGATTAGCTGAGAAAATGTCTCATATATCTACTGGAGGTGGCGCAAGTTTGGAACTTTTAGAAGGTAAATCCTTACCAGGTGTAGCTGCGTTAAACGACGCTTAGGCTATATCTTATCAACAATATCAATGCTCTTTGTGAAAGTAATCATTCCCTCAGGGTGAGCTATGATTCCTGACCAAATTTGTATCCCTGGTTTTGAAGGAGCTCTTGTTATTTTAAAAATCCCTCCAGACGCCAATGGCTCCAATAATATTTCTTGTTCAAAAAATGAATTAACTTGATGAGGTTTTATAGCTCCAGCAATAATCACTTCTTCAAGAGGCTTATTTAGAATTATATCGATATCATATTTTGAACCAGTAAGAACTCTATCTGGAATTCTAAAACTAATATCTATCTTTTTATTATCGTTTCTTATAGTTGAGAATAAATTTTTGATAATCCCTTCATCTATTTTTCCATTTACAATTGAAAATAAATAATCAAAATTGGATTCGAGTATATATATTTCTCCATTTACTAATTTTTCCCCAGAAACTTTTATTCGCAAAATATCTTCATTTGGAATTTTAGATTTTAATCTTTTAATCTTCCATTTACTGTTAGGGAAATCATTAATAATCTTTGAAAATTGTTTTGGTATATTTTGGCTTTCTTCATTTCTGAAATTTTTTTTAATAAATTCTAAATCTCGTGCATTTAAAGAGTTTTCTAGATTTTTTATAAAATCAACTTTTAAAGTTTGCGTTATTGCTGAATAGGGAATAATAAGATAAACAAAGAAGTAGAGAAGAAATCCTAAATTTTTGAATAAGTTTAAATTAAACATATTAATCATTGGTTATTTTTATTCTACTAATTTAAGTTTTTATGTCGAAAAAAAATAATTTATTAGTCGCAGCCAGTGGGACAGGGGGGCATATTTTCCCAGCCTTAGCAGTTTCTAAAGAGGTGGAAGATGAATGGAATATTCATTGGTTGGGTGTTCGTCAAAGACTTGATGCAAATATTATTCCCAAAAAATATAATTTGAGGACTTTGAATTTAAAGACACCAAGAAAAAATATTTTTTTGTTTTATCAATATGTAGAAATTTTAATGTCAACTTTCCAAATAATTAGGATCTTAAAAGAAAAAAAGATTAACTTAGTTTTTACGACTGGCGGTTATATATCAGCACCTACTATTGTTGCTTCAAAACTTCTAAAGATACCTATCATTATTCATGAATCAAATGTAGTTCCAGGAATGGTCACGAAATATTTTGGTTTTTTATGTAACTATGTTCTTTTAGGATTTAAAGAAACAAATTCTTATTTAAAAAATTGTAAAACTATTTTCACTGGAACACCTTTAAGAGAGCAATTCTATAAATTTAATTTTTTGCCAGAATGGGTTCCAAAAGGAAATGGACCTCTTTTGATTGTTATGGGAGGTAGTCAAGGAGCAAAAGCTATAAATCAAATTCTGTATGAATCTCTAGAGTTTTTAATAAAAAAACAATTTCGGATAGTTCATATTGTTGGCGAATCTAATCTAAAACCTTTTCATGTAAAAAACTCCAAAAATTATATTCAAAAGAAATTTACTAATGAAATAGCAGCTTTAATTCAAAACTGTGATCTTGTAATATCGAGATCTGGTGCAGGAACAATCAATGAATTAATGGAGGCTGAAAAACCTTCAATTTTAATTCCATATCCATATTCTACAAATAATCATCAGGAGAAAAATGCCATGATTCTTGCTGCAAGTGGAGGCTCAGTTTTAATCAATCAGAATAATATGTCTAAAGAAGTTTTTGAAGAAACTCTAGAAAGAATTTTTAAAATAAAATCAAAAAAGGGAAAAAAACATTATGAAATATTAGATCTCATGAAGAAGAATATGGAAAATAATAATAAAATTAAATCTAAAAATGAGATTAAAAAGTATATTGATTATTTTTTAAAGGAATTCTGAATTTCTTCACATAAAAGAGTGTTATTTTTTCTATTCTGTAGACTTATTCTTGCCCACTTTTCGTCAAGAAATCTAAATGAAGTGCATTCTCTAAGCAATATCCCCTTATTTTCTAAGTATTTTATATTTGGCGACAAGGATGTCTCACTTTCTATTAAAAAAAAGTTGGTTGAAGAGTTATGAATTTTAAGGTTCTCTATTTTTAATAATTTTTCAAATACTCTCTTTTTTTCAATATTTATCCAGCTGTGAATCTGTTTTGTCCACTTTTCATAGAATTTCTTATTACTTAGTAGATCAATTCCGGCTTTAATAGAAAATGAATTTAAAGGCCAAGGATCTCTATTTATTTCCCATTGTTTAAGTTTTTTCGATGAGCCAATAACGTAACCTAATCTAAGACCGGGAATATTGAAGATTTTGGTTAAGCTTCTCAAGACTAATAAATTATCAAATCTTTGGGTTAATGGTATTAAAGATTCTTTGTCTCCATTAGGTGTTATCGATAAGAAAGCTTCATCACAGATAACTAATTTATATTTTTTTATAATTTCCTCTAATGAATTTTTGCTCCACAATTGGCCGGTAGGGTTATGAGGATTTGTTATCCAAATAACATCACCTTTTGGATGAAGCGGAAATGATTGAGGAAAAATATCATTCCAGTTTTTTGGTATTTCGCAATGTATAAAATTGCTATTCCAACAATTTAAAGATCTTTCATAATCAACAAATGATGGAGAAGGAATACAACTTATTCCGAATTTGGATGCTTCATAACCTGCCCAGGTTATTAATTCAGAAGCCCCATTCCCAGGCAATATATTCTCTGGATTTATCCCATGAAATTTGCCGATGATTTCTTTCAGATCACTCAAGTTTCTTTCTGGGTAATATCTAAAGCCAAGATTCTTAATTTCCGCATTTATTGAATCTATTAGTATTTGAGGGGGATCAAAGGGTACTAATGATGCACTTGCATCAATGATTTCGGATGGTAATAAATTTAATTTTTTCGCAATTGCATATACATTTCCACCGTGCTTCAAGTTTGATCCTTGCATGGCTAACGTTGAGTAATCATGAGGTTCATTATTCATGCTCTAATTTTATTCAACCCATTTTAAATCTGATCCAATTGCATCTTTTATACTAGATAATTGATGGTTATTGAGTTGCTTTATAATTCCCTCAAGTATATCTGGTACTAATTGTGGACCCTTATATATCCATCCTGTATAAAGTTGAATTAATGATGCTCCAGAACAAATTCTTTCCCAAGCTGACTCAGGACTATCTATTCCACCAACCCCAATTAAAATAATCTTTTTATCAATATTATGTATATGTTTTATTATTTGATTTGCTTTTTTTTGGAGAGGCCTCCCACTTAATCCTCCATTCTCTTGAGAGAGTAATAATCCAGTTTGCCTGATCTTTCTATTTTCAAGACCTAATCTATCAATGCTGGTGTTTGTAGCAATTATTCCATCGATATTTTCCTCGATTATTAATTGGCAAATATCTTCAATATCTTTAAGGCCTAAATCTGGCGCAATTTTTACAAATAATGGTGGACAATTAGGTAAGTTTTTAATTTCTCTAAGAAGTTCTTTTAGAAGAATTGGATCTTGTAATTTTCTTAGTCCTTCAGTATTTGGAGAACTAACGTTTATTGCTGCGTAATCACAATATGGAATTAATAATTTTAGAGAAGTTAAATAATCATCTTTTGCTTGAGATAAACCTGTAATTTTTGACTTCCCGAAATTTATCCCTAAACAAATATTCTCCCTGTTTTTTTTAAACTCAATACCTTGTTCGACAAAGTTTTTAACTAGATTTTCAGCACCATTATTATTGAAACCCATTCTATTTAATGCTGCTTCTTCTTCTGCCAATCTAAATAACCTTGGTTTGGGATTTCCATTCTGAGCAAATTTAGTTACTGTACCAAGCTCAGCAAATCCAAAACCAAAATCTTTCCATATATTTGCGGCATTTCCATTTTTGTCAAAACCCGCAGCTAAACCAATTGGATTACAAAAATTTATTCCACATATGTTCTGAGTTAACCTTTTATCAAATACAGAAAATTCTTCATTTAGATTTTTTAAGATAGCAGATACTATAGGCCAATTATATTTTCTTGAACTGAATGATAGGAGACTAAGAGATAAATTTGTTAAGTATTCTGCATCAATTCCAGAGTCTTTTTTTAATACAGGGGTAATCAAGTTTTTATAAAGATTTTTAAATCCCCCATTCTTATCATTCATAAAAAATTAGGCTTCTTTTTTTTCTATTATCCAATATTTTTTATCTTTAGGAATCAATCTCCAATTACGCCATTCAAATAGTGAATATTGTTTTATCTTTAAGTGGTTTTCATCACCTAATAAGGTTTCTAGTTCAGGTGAACTTAACATGTACTTTTTTTCTGCAAATTTTTGAATTAATTCATTGCGGGAAAATAATTCCTGAGTTTCTACAGGTGCATTTTTTTCAAAAAAATCAACTGAGGATTCTATTTTTTTTAAGTTACTTTCTAAAGATATACCTTTGCTGTAATTAGTTGCAATTTTATCAACCCTATCATTTTGTTTATCCCCGCTATGACCTTTAACATATTCCATTATTAGGCCATTAATTCTTAATTGATCAATTTTTTGCCATAGATCAAGATTTTGAACTGGTTTCCCTGAACTTGTTTTCCATCCATTCTTCTTCCAATTAATAATCCATTTTGTATAACCTTCTATTACATATTTACTATCAGTTCTTAGTTTAAAGTTCTCTTTTAATTTGTAGGTTTTTAATTTCTCAAGAGTTTTTATAGCCGCAGTGAGTTCCATTCTATTATTAGTAGTATTTTGCTCGGAACCACCTATTTCTAATTCGCTGTTATCTTCAAAAATTATTAAACCGCCCCAACCACCTGGGCCTGGATTACCACTGCAGGCTCCATCGGTTGCGGCTTCAATCGCAATACTATCAATATTCATAATTTTTGAAGCCGATATTAAGGTTATCGGCTTGAAAAAATGTACTCTTATTTAAGTGTAACTTTACCGCCAGCTTCTTCAATCTCTTTCTTTAAAGATTCAGCATCTGCCTTGGCAATGCCTTCTTTTACTGTTTTTGGTGCAGATTCAACAAGTGCTTTTGCATCGCCAAGACCTAGACCAGTTGCATTTCTTACAACCTTAAGTACTTTGATTTTTGCAGCTGCATCAAAGCTTTCGAGAACTACATCAAATTCAGTTTTTTCTTCAGCAGCGCCACCATCTGCGTCACCGCCAGCTGCTCCTGGAGCTGCCATAACTACACCTGCAGAAGCTGCAGCAGATACACCAAAAGCCTCTTCAATTTGCTTTACAAGCTCTGATGCTTCTAAAAGTGATAGAGATTTTAATGATTCAAGAATTTCTTCAGTTTTTGCGGACATTTTCTTAAAGTTAATTAGGTTTTGAATTTAGGATTCTGATTTTTCAGAATGTTGTTGAAGTGATCTAGCAAGTCCAGAAGGTACTTCATTAATAGAGATCGCAATTTTTGTTGCAACGCCATTAAGAGCGCCAGCAATTTTTGCCATCAATACTTCTTTAGATGGAAGACTTGCAATTTCTTTTATTTCAGAATCGCTTAGAAGTCTGCCTTCAAATAAAGCTCCTTTGGTTTCGGATTTTTTGGTGTCTTTTTGAAAAGATTGGATAGCTTTTACAGCACCACCAACATCTTCTTTGATTAAGACAAAAGCATTTGTTCCGGTCAGTAAAGATTCAAGATCGTTCCAATTACTATCTCCATCAATAGCTTTACGCATTAATGAATTTTTAGTAACTTTGCAAATGCCGTTAGTTGTTTGCAATCTAGATCGCAAATCTGACATCTCTTTGATAGTTAAACCTTTATAGTCAAGAACTACAGCCATTTCCGAGTCGTTTAATAGAGATTTAATCTCAGTAACGATTTGTTGCTTATTCTCTAGTGTTCGGCCCATTGATGTTTTTTGGATCGTAATTTAGGGAGAGCAGGAAATGCGGCAAAGTCCTTTTAAAGAGGCCGCTTTTATTAGATCCAAAAAGAAATAATTTAAGACGAGTCCTCGGTAGGAATTAAAAATTTAGAATAACTAAATTAACCTACTTTCTTTGGCCGTATTATTGCATTTAAATTATACTACAAAGCGTTAACCTTCAGGTTGGTAATCTTGTACAGCATTTATGTCAACTTGAACGGAAGGCCCCATTGTTGAAGTTACATAAAAAGTTTTCCAATACTTTCCCTTAGCTCCACTTGGTTTATTTTTATCAATTGATTCTTGTAAGGTTTTTAAGTTATCAAATAGAGCCTCTTTTGTGAAACTTGCTTTTCCAAAGCGGACATGAACGATTCCAGCCTTATCTGCTCTAAATTCGAGCTTACCAGCTTTGAATTCTTTTATTGCATTAGCAATGTCATTAGTTACTGTACCAGCTTTAGGATTAGGCATTAAACCTCTAGGTCCTAAAACTCTTCCTAATTTTGCAACCTTTGGCATCATATCTGGAGTTGCAATAAGTAGATCAAACTCCATATTTCCTTTATTGATGCTTTCCACTAGGTCTTCTTCTCCAAATAAATCTGCACCAGCAGCCTTAGCTTTCGATACATTCTCACCACTTGTAATTACTGCAATTTTGATGCTTTGGCCAGTACCATGTGGCAATGCAACAGTAGTCCTTAATTGTTGATCAGTATATTTTGGATCAATACCTAAACGTATATGTGCTTCAATAGTTTCATCAAATCTTGCATTAGCATTTTCCTTGATAATACTAAGAGCTTCAAGTGGTGCGTAAATGCGATCTTCTATCTTTGTTGATAGAGCCGCCATTCTTTTGGATAGTTTTTTCATAATAATGTTGGGTGCAAACGGTTATTAACTAACCTCCCCTAAATAGTGAGAAATTTTGTACTGAACTCAATCAGTGATAGAGACGCCCATATTACGAGCAGTACCCTCAATTACTTTCATTGCTGATTCAACACTAGAACAGTTTAGATCAGGAAGCTTAGTTTTGGCTATTTCTTCTAATTGAGCTTTACTTATATTCCCAACTGAGCCTTTTGCGGATTCACCTGATCCTTTCTCTATACCAGCTGCTTTTGTTATTAAAACGGAAGCAGGAGGCGTTTTTGTGATAAAAGTAAAGCTTCTATCTTCAAAAACAGAAATCTCGACTGGAATTACAAAACCTGCTTTATCTTGTGTCCTTGCGTTGTATTCTTTGCAAAATGCCATGATATTGACACCATGTTGTCCTAAAGCTGGGCCTACAGGAGGAGCAGGATTTGCTTTGCCTGCTTGTAGAGCAAGCTTGATAACTGCAACAATTTTTTTTGCCATTAGATTAGAAAATTTAAGCTGAAGTAGAAAATCATAAGTTTACTCGATAAACAAGAACAATTAGAAATTAATTTTGTTTATTGATTTGGGAGAATTCTAATTCTACAGGAGTCTCGCGCCCAAATATTGAAAGTAATGCTTTTAATTTATTTCTTTCTCCGGAAACTTCTATAACTTCTCCCTGGAAATCCTTAAATGGACCGCTAGTTACAATGATTCTATCTTTTTCTTCAATATCTAACTTGATTACAGCTTTTTTCTCTGATGCGCGCTTAAAGATTCTATTAACTTCTTGTCTTGATAATGGTCGAGGTTTGATATGACCTCGCGATCTTCCGCTGCCTCTACCGTCTTCAGCACCGACAAAGTTAATTACATTTGGAGTACTTTTAACAGCCATCATTGTATCTTCATCCAAAATCATTCTTACGAGGACATAACCTGGGAAAACTTTTTCTTCAGTAGTTTGTCTGCTTCCATCTTTTTTTAATTTAATTCCTGGAGTTTGGGGAATTTCAATTTCAATGATTCTATTATTAACACCTAAAGTTACTGATCTCTGCTCAAGAGTCGCTTTTACTTTTTTTTCACAGCTTGATGCTACTTGAACTGCATACCATCTTGCGATGCTTGTATTTGCTTTTGAAGAAGCAAGGTTTGTAGTTAATTCATTACTCATTTTTCTGGAAGCTTAATTAGGATCTTTATAAATGGATATTCGGGAGATAATTCAACCAAAAATTTGCGAGGCTGCCCACCCATAGAATCTGCTAACAGAAGCAATGGCTGCAGCAGAAAAAGATACCATAATTATAACTGCTACTGATTCGCTAAAAAGTTGTTGTTTGTTAGGCCACACGACAAGTTTAAGCTCATCGTAGGTAGATCTAAAAAAATTATTCTTTTTTTTAGGCTCTTCAACTTCAGGAGAATCCTTTTTAAGAGGTTCTTTATTAGTAGTAGGACTTGTCACAAAATTTGTTTGGAATTAAGCATTATGCTTTAGTTTTTATTTTAGCTTATTGATTTACTCCTCAGCTAGGTTTGAAAACGATCTCATCTTTTTTAGCAGGATTAAGTTTAATTGTTATATTTTTTTTATTTTTGAAGTTATCCTCTAAAAGTTTTGCAGCCAAGGGATTTTCTATTTGTCTTCTAAGTTCCCTGCTAAGTGGCCTAGCACCATATTCAGGTTCGTAAGAATCGTTTGCAATTTTGTCGATAACTTTTTTGTCTATAGCGATATTTATTTTCTGCTCAAGTAGCAGGTTCTTTAAATCTTCTGTTTGTAGAATGATTATTTTTTGAAGTTCATCAATAGATAATGGATCAAACTTTACTACTTCGTCAATTCTATTTAAAAATTCAGGTCTAAAAATTGAAGACAATGCATTACTAATTGAATCATCTAGAATTTGTTGATCTTTTTCTAACTTTCCCTCACTTTTAGAAATCTTTTGCGAATACTCGAGT
>CACJAC010000023.1 GCA_902591275.1 uncultured Prochlorococcus sp.
AAGCTTTTGAATTAACAAATAATTTAGGTGTTATAACAAGAGCTCTAGATAAGAATTTGATCGATGTAAATTTACATGATTTAAGAGAATATGGAGAAGGTTCTTACAGACAAGTAGACGATAAGCCTTATGGGGGAGGAGCAGGAATGGTATTAAAACCTGAACCTATCTATAAGGCATATGAATCAATTAGAAAATTACCTCAAAGTAAAACTTTGCTGATGACTCCGCAGGGTAAAGTCTTAAAGCAAAATGATCTTGTGAGATGGTCCACTTTGGATCAAATAATAATTATTTGTGGACAATATGAAGGTTTTGATGAAAGGATCAGATGTTTAGCTGATGAAGAGATATCGATGGGTGATTATGTCCTTTCTGGAGGTGAAATACCCGCTATATCAATAATTAACGGTTTGACTAGATTATTACCAGGAACTCTTGGTGATCCTGAGTCCTTAGTCGATGAAAGTCATAATTCTTCTTTATTAGAATATCCTCAATACACGAGGCCGTTAACTTTTAAAGATATGAAAGTGCCAGATATTCTGGTAAGCGGTAATCATGAAGAGATTAAATCGTGGAGAAGAAGAAAAAGTTTTGAAAGAACATTGGAGAGAAGAAGTGACTTAATTTCAAATGAAAACTACAAAAAATTCCCACAAAGTAAGAGAATAATAAAAGAATATAATCAATTCATGAATTTTAGAATAGGCAATGGATACGATATTCACAGACTAGTAGAGGATAGAGATTTAATTATTGGAGGTGTAAAATTGCATCATCCTGAAAGTTTAGGATTGGATGGTCATAGTGATGCTGATGTTTTAAGTCACTCAATAATGGATGCATTATTGGGAGCACTTTCGCTGGGCGATATAGGAAAGTATTTCCCCCCATCTGATGAAAAATGGAAAAATGCTGATAGCTTGTTTTTGTTATCAAAAGTAATTGACTTGATAAGACAAGATGGTTGGGAAATAAATAATATTGATAGTGTTCTTGTTGCTGAAAGGCCAAAAATCATGCCACATATAAAACTAATGAAAAAAAATATTTCTGAAATTTTAAATATTGAAGAAAATTTAATTGGGATTAAAGCAACCACGAATGAAAAATTGGGTCCAGAAGGGAGAGAAGAGGGTATAAGTTGCCATTCAGTAGTTCTCCTTGAGAAAAAATGAGATTTAATTTAAATTTGAAAAAAAAAATTCAAAGATTTTGTTTATTATTAATTTGCTTAGTAGTTTTAATTTTTCAATCTGATATTCCCAATTTAAAAGCTCTTACAATGGATAATTTTCAAAGTGAAATGGTGATCGAGGAATTAAGACTTAAAGTACCTGCTGATATAAAAGCAGCTTGGCTAAATGCGGAAAAAGAAATATGGGAGCCTTGGTTATCTTCTCAAGATGGTTTTTTGGGAAGACAATTATTTTGGGATAAAGAAAAAGAAGAAGCTTTAATATTAGTAAATTGGAAAAGTAAGAAATTATGGAAAAGCATACCAATGTCAGAAGTAAATGTGGTTCAACAAAAATTTGAAGATAATGTTAAAGCTGCTCTAAATGTAGGCGATAATCCTTTTGAATTGATTTATGAGGGAGAATTAGATAAACAAAGATGAATTTTGATATCAAGTTTGATTTTCAAAGAAGAGATAGGCTTGGACTCATTGAGGCTATTTGGGGGCAAGATAAGAGTATCGACCAATTAGAAAGATTATGTAGAAATGTATTAAGTAAAAATGAGGTTGTTTTCATTACTAGGATTAATAGTGAAAAGGCTAATTATCTTTTAGATTTGTATGATGATGCACGATTCCATGAAGAAGCAAACTGCCTAACAATTGGGAAAAATTTTAATAAATTAATTACGAATAAAAAAGTTGCCATAATTTCAGGCGGCTCAAGCGATTTGGCTGTAACACTTGAAGCACAATTAGCTCTCGAAATTTATGGAGTGAATTGTCAATCTTTTATAGATGTTGGAGTAGCGGGACTTCATCGATTGATGAGTCAGTTAGAAGAAATTAATAAATACGATGTATTAATAGTTTGTGCTGGAATGGAAGGAGCTTTGGCAACTGTTGTGGGCGGATTGTTGGCTCAACCGATAATTGCAGTACCTGTCTCAGTAGGATACGGAGTTAGCAAGGATGGAGAAACTGCTTTAAATAGTATGTTGTCAAGCTGTTCTCCAGGAATTGCAGTTATGAATATAGATAATGGATACGGAGCAGCAATGGCGGCTCTCAGAATTATTAAAAGTATTTCCTAAATAATCACTTTTTTTCTATTTCTAATAGGTTTTCTATCCATAAATTTAGTTGTTTTGATAGCATTCCTTCTTCTCTCATTTTGATTGCTTTTATAACGACTTCTGTATTTACCCACTCTGGAAATCTTTTCGGCATTTATTTTTATATTAAGTATTTTTAATTTGGTACAAATTTTTATAAAAACAAGATCTAAGTAACAAATTTAATCTTTTATGTTTGATTTTGTACCTAATCTAGACAACTCAGATGAGGTATGTTCACTTTCTACATTTTTTAATCTTTCAATCAGCTCGGAGAGATCTTTATGCGCTAACTCCCCATTTTGCTCCCATTTTAGGGCCCTGGAGTTGCTATCAATTTTTTCTTTCATTGTTAAATTTAAGTATTAAAAATATAAAACGAAAAAAGGAGAAATTTGGTTATTGTTTCAAGCCTAAACTTAAAAAAATATGAAGATTTTTAATACATTAAATATTTTGCTTTTATCCGCCACCAACTATTGAAACAATTTCTAAATTATCACCATCTTTAAGTTTCACTTTTTCCCATTTCATTGAATTTATAATTAGATTATTTAACTCCACTACAATTGTGTTTGGTTTATATCCTAAATGGTGAAGAGCTGTAGATAGTAGAGCATTTTCTTGATCAAGTTCTATTTTTTTTTCTTCTCCATTTACTCTAATTTTCATGAGACAACTTTTTTAGAATCATCATAGCGTCTTCTTTAGGATCTTCAGAATTCATCAATTCCGAAACTAAGGCAACTTTTTTAAACCCATTTCTTTTTAAATATGAAATATTATTTGACTTGATTCCTCCAATAGCAAACCAAGGAATATTTAAATCCTTGGTTAATTTTTTGATATTTTCAATACCTAAAGGTATTTTATTCTTTTTTGTTGTAGTTTCAAATACTGGCCCTATCCCTAAGTAATCACAACCCTCCTTAAGAGCATTTGAAATATCAATTGAATTATTTGCACTTATACCGACAATTTTTGAATATCCTAATAGTTTTCTTGCGGTTTTTAAATCTAAATCGTCTTGACCAAGATGAATCCCATCAGCGTTAGATGCCATAGCTATATCAATTCTATCGTTAACGATAAACAAAGAATTATATCTTTTACATAGATTTTTAATCTGAATTGCTTCTTGAAGATGATCTTGATCAGATCCCGTTTTAAATCTATGTTGAATAATTCTTACTCCAGCGATTAGGATCTCTTCTATTATTTCTAATAAATTGTCTTTTTGATCTGTTATTACATATAAGTCATTTTCTTTTAATATTTCCTCCGACTTCTTAAACTTGCTATAACTCAACAAGTCAATTTCAATAGTATAAATTTCATATCTAATTTCAGAAGCAATTTTTGAAAGCTCATGATTCTTTAGCCTTGAGAATTCTTCTATGACACGTAGTGCTTCTTGAACTCTAGCTGAATTAGAACTTATAATTTGCTCAGAAGTTTTTCTGTTGAATTGCTCTTGATGACTCAATCCTTTACATTTGTCTTCAATGTGATTTCTAGATTGTTTATAAACTTCTAAATGATTTTTTCCTAAAATTTGTCTAAAATTTTTAATCTTTTCAACATATTTTTCTTTGCCTAGACCAAATCTAGCCCAATCCTCTAATACTCTTAATCCTTCTCTGGCTCTATCTAGATTAGCGTCAATAATTTGATAAATTCTTAAATCTTCAGCGTCTTTAGGATTGGAATTCAGCATTTGTAATTTATTTTTTGTAGCTTTTAAAAATTTTCAGAGCATTATCTCTATCTTTTTTAATTTGATTAGAAAGTTGATCTATATTTTTGAACTTGATTTGAGATCTAAGTTTTTCAACTGGTTCAACAGATAGATTTAAACCATATAGATCGATATCTTTATTTATTAAATGAACTTCAACTGCAGAAGGCAATAAAGGATTTATTGTTGGTTGAGTGCCAAGATTCATAACAGATTCAATTTTTTTGTTTGAATTTTCTATGGTTGTCCAAGATGCGTAAACCCCTTCTCCAGGTAAAAATTTTCTGCCATCTATTTCAAGATTTGCGGTAGGCCATCCAATACTTTTTCCAATTCCTTTACCTTTAACAACTTTTCCATTAAAACTATAAGGCCTATTAAGAATTTTGAAAGCATTTTTCAGATCACTTTTCTCTAATAGATCTCTTATTCTGCTGCTGCTGATTCTACCTTCCTTGTCTTCTAAAATTGGAATAATTTTCAGCTTAATTTCAGTATCCTTAATCATATTTTTTATTGTATTTATGTCTCCACTTCTTCTGAAACCAAATTTAAAATTAGCACCTACAGAAATGTTTTTTGCTTGTAATTGATTTATCAAAATATCTCTTACGAAGCTTTCGGCACTTAATTTGGATAGTTCCAGATCAAAAGGAATCAGAACTAATTGTTCAATCCCCAGATCTTCAAGAATAGATAGTTTTTCATTAGGGAGATCAAGTCTAAGACGCATTTCTTTGTAAAGAACTTCTCGGGGATGAGGCCAGAAGCTTGCAATTGTTGGGGTATATTGGTTGTCTTCTACTACACTTTTTATTAATTGTCTGTGGCCAGCATGAAGGCCATCAAAACTTCCAATAGCTATTGAGGTGGGATTCTTAACTTCAGATGGCGATATTAAAGAGATCAAAAGATTACGTGCAATTTTATGATTTTAGTGGCAAATTTGGATTGATTACAGTTTATTCAATCAAATGAATGTCTGACAAAATGGATTTTCAGTCCCTTTCATTTGGAATGCGGCGCATTGGATGGATACGCTTTTGGGTTCAGTCCATTTTAGGTGTTGTTGTTGCAGCTGTTTTGCTTTTTTCAAATGTTGTAAATAACAGCGAAGGGCAGCTTGGCTTAGCGCCTGGTCTATCACTTACAACAATATCCCTGATTTTACTACTTTTTAGTCTTTGGCAAGGTTGGTTAATAGTTAGAACAGGAAGAGCAATTGCAAGCAACGCAAGACCCTCAAGAGGACAAACCGGTAAATTGATAAAACGAGGACTATTAGTTGATTTATTTGGAATTTTGTTTGGATTAATTGGATATCAAGCTCTTATGGGAGCCTTATTCATACAAGCATCCTCTCAAACAACTGGACAATTGATAACAGCGACATCTGATATCCCAATTACTGGTCTTGAAATATTATCAGTTCTCAGTAACACGCAAGTTATCGCTGCTCATTTTTTTGGACTTTGCTTTTCTTTATGGCTTTTAAGAAGGATTTACAAATGAATTATTAATTTTAGGTAAGTCATCTAAATTACCTCTCCAAAATAAATCTGGTTCTACAGGTGTAAGAGATATTTTATTTTCTTGTATTTGAGATACATCGCTAGGCCAATTCTTAGGACCGTTACCTTTCGATTTAAGATCTAAAACAACTTCTCCTGCTAACCAATAATAATCATCACCCCTCGGGTCTTCCCTTTTGGAAAATTGATTTTTATATTTTCTTACCGATAATCTTGTCCAGGATAATTCTTTTATCTTGTTTTTTTCGCAGGGGGGTATGTTCAAATTTAATAAAAGTGAAGCTGGCCAACTATCGTTAATTGCTTGTTCGGCAATATTCATTGCAATTTCTCCAGCAAATTCAAAATTTTTCCATTTAAAACTAGCAACACTTATTGCCATTGAAGGAACATTTTCTAAAGTTCCTTCCATAGCTGCAGCAACTGTGCCTGAACAAAAAATATCTGTCCCTAAATTGGGTCCGTGATTTATTCCGGATAGTACCAGATCAGGTTTATGATCCAAGAGTTCAGATAGTGCTAATTTGACACAATCAGCAGGTGTGCCGGAACATCCCCAAGCTTCTATACCCTCTCCAAATAATTCGTCAGCTTTTTCCACTCTTAATGGGGATTGCAAAGTAAGACCATGACCAGTAGCTGATCTTTCTTGGTCAGGACATACTACTTTTACCTTATGTCCTCTTTTTTGGGCTGATTTTGCTAAAGCTCTTATCCCCGCTGCGAAAACACCATCATCATTGCTAATTAATATATTTAACGGTTTCATTAATCAAGACATTTTATTTATGGACAATATTTAAGTAAGATAAAGCAATACTTATTTTTACTATATCAGTGAGTCAAATTGAATCATTAAGTCAAATTGAGGAAAAACTAAATAATCTTTCTCTAACAGCAAAAAATAATATAGATAATTCTAATACTCATGAAGAGCTGGATCAATTGAGAGTTTCCTTGCTAGGAAAAAAAGGTGATTTATCAATTATTTTGAAAACAATGGGTCAATTATCTGCATCTGATAGACCAATTATTGGCCAGAAGGCAAATTTAATAAAGATAAATTTGCAAGAACTAATAACTGAAAGAAAAAATAAACTAAACAGCGAAGCCTTAGATAAAAAGATTAAAAAAGAAAAAATTGATGTAACTATCCCTTCAATTGGAACACCCCCAGGGAATAAACATCCTTTGATTTCAACTCAAGACGAAATAATAGATATATTTTGTGGTTTAGGATACTCAGTTGAAAGTGGCCCTGAAATAGAAACTGATTTTTATAATTTTGAGTCTCTCAACATACCCAAAAATCATCCCGCAAGAGATATGCAGGATACTTTTTACTTAGATGAAAATCGACTGTTAAGGACCCATACTTCTCCTGTTCAGATAAGGTACTTAGAGAAGAATCCTCCTCCAGTAAGAATTATTGCTCCCGGGAGAGTTTATAGGAGAGATGCAGTAGATGCTACTCATTCCCCTGTATTTAATCAGGTTGAGGTTTTATGTATCGATGAAGACATTAATTTTAGTCATTTAAGAGGAACAGTTCTTACATTTTTAAAGACCTTTTTTGGCGATATTCCTGTAAGATTTAGAGCTAGTTATTTCCCATTTACTGAACCTTCAGCAGAGGTAGACGTCCAGTGGAAAGGTAAATGGTTAGAAGTAATGGGTTGCGGAATGGTTGATCCAAAGGTCTTAGAAAAATTAGGAATTGATTCTGAGAAATGGACTGGTTTTGCAGCAGGATTAGGAGTTGAGAGATTTTGTATGGTGAGACATCAGATCGACGACATCAGAAAATTTTATACAAATGATATTAGATTCTTAGAACAGTTCTAATATTATTTAATTTTAAAATTAGGATTGTCCAACGAATTGGTTTAAGATAGTCCTAGTTTTAATTTTTTGATTGGTACGTAAAGCAGGACTAATCGTTAATGATGGAAAGGAACTAGCTGTTCAAACTGCAACTTCTGTTCAAAAAAAATTGGAAAAATCTAATTTTGAAGTTGTAAGAGTTAGTAGCTCTGGAGGGATGGTTGGTTTCGCAAATCCTGATCAACATGTACGTCCTTTGGGATATACGAATTGTGTCCCTGAGGGGTTTGATTCATCAATGGAATTTGCAATTGTTCTTGGCGGAGATGGGACTGTACTTTCTGCTGCAAGGCAAACGGCACCTGCTAAAATTCCAATTCTTACAATAAATACTGGTCATTTAGGATTTCTTGCGGAAGCTTACTTATCTAACCTAGATGAGGCTATAGATAAAATAATTGCTGGAAATTGGGATATAGAAGAAAGAACTTGCTTTATCATTAGCGTAATGAGGAATGATCAGAGGAGATGGGAGTCTCTTTGCCTTAATGAGATGGCTCTTCATAGAGAACCTCTAACAAGTATGTGTCACTTTGAAATTTCTATAGGTCGACATGCTCCTGTGGATATTTCAGCTGATGGAGTAATTTTATCTACTCCAACTGGTTCTACCGCCTATTCTCTAAGTGCTGGAGGACCAGTTATCACACCTGATTGTCCAGTCGTGCAATTAACTCCAATTGCTCCACATTCATTGGCATCTAGGGCATTGGTTTTTAATGATTCAGAGCCAGTAACTGTTTTTCCTGCAACTCCTGAAAGATTAGTAATGGTTGTTGATGGCAATGCTGGTTGTTATGTTTGGCCTGAAGATAGGGTTTTAATAAGAAAAAGTAAACACTCAGTAAAATTTATTAGACTTGAAGATCACGAATTTTTCCAAGTTTTAAGAAATAAACTTGGTTGGGGTTTACCCCATGTGACCAAACCTGATAAATAACAATTATTTGAATTTATTTTTTCCCTTTTAATAGAAAAACAGGATTATTTGGTTCTAGTCTCATTCCCTCCGCAATACTTAAGCTTTTATAGGTCTGAATTAAATTTAAATTTGTTTTGAAATTTTTATCTTCTAATTCCTCTTTCAATTCTTTAATAGTTTGAATATTAATTATTGGGATAACGATAATGTCTCCAATATCCATATCTTGCGCAAGTTTATTAATAATCTGGAGTTTAGTTTTTTTATCACATCCACCAATTATTAATCTATTAGGGTTTTCAAAAGAACTTAAATTTCTCGTATTCAAGGTGTAATTTATGTCTTCCTCAAAAATAAATTTTGGTTTGACGTCAAGCCTTTTTGAGTTTTCTAGTATTAATTCTTTTGAGCCAATCCTTTTATCGAAACAAAACAAATCCAAATTAGGCCTTAACTTTAGTGCCTCTAAACCAATTGACCCACAACCTGCTCCAATATCCCAAATGACACCATTTCTTGGGAGCTCTAAAGCAGCTAATATTTGAATGCGAACTTCCCTCTTAGTTAATAAATTTGGTCTATCACCAAAAGTCTTAAAAACATTGTCATTGATTCCGAATAAAGGAAGATTGTTGTTCGAATAATTTCCCTTTTTTTTTGAAAGAATAGCAATATTCAAATCTGATATATCTGTGGGCAATGACTCTTTAAGATTTAATTTTCTGATTTTTTCATTTTCGAAGCCAACTTCTTCACAGAGCCAAAAATCATAGATGTCAATAAGATCAAATTCTGATAAGTTTTTTTTGATTATTTCTAGACTTTTGTTATTTGAATCTGTAATGACAGCCAAATTTGAAGGTCTTGCTTTAAGAGCCTCAATTAACTTAGTCGAATCTCTGCCGTGAATACTCACACTAACAGTATCTTGCCAAGGGATCTTTAACTTACTAAATGCTAGTTGAATGCAAGTATTTGAAGGGTAGAAAATTAATTCATCTTTTGAAAAATTTTCTAGTAGTATTCTCCCAATGCCAAACCAAAGTGGATCTCCTCTCGAAATTAAAATAACATCAGTTTTTTGTGATCTAAGCCAGTTAACAAGTTCCTTATTACTGTTGCTCGAAAAAAATAATTTCTTTTTTTCTAAACCATTTTCGCTCCATGATTTTATTTCTTCAAAATATGAATTTGGAACTGCAATAGAAACTGTCTCTTGAAATAGATTTTGTAATTTTAAAGATAGATCCTCAAATTTATAAGAATTAATTCCTACTACATGAATTTTTCTTTTTTTTTTCAGTCATGAATATTTAATTAAAAGAAACTTATCTATTTGAATGTTTTATTAAATTATCTTATGATTGTTCGAGCTTTCATAATAAATCAATTGTCTGAAAGAAGAAAGAGATTACATGATTTATTATTAACTCTAATAAATAAAGATAGTGAATTTGAGTTTATTGAAGAAGATTCTAACGATTTAACATCTAGCTATTCCGAAAAAGACACTTTGAATTTATCTCGAGTTATAGAAAAAAATCGTAAAATAATCAAAAGATATCAAGCTATCGTAAGAACAGCTGTTACTCTTGATGCCCTGATGGATTCTGAAAATGAAGAAAATTACAAAATCAAATGAAAATATTTTTTTAAAAAAAATATTACCTTTACTTTTACTACTATCCTTTATTTTTAACCCATTAAAAGTATCCGCAGAGGTTGCAGAAACAGAAATAAATGGGGAATTTATGAATGCCAGCAGTGAGTTTTTAAGAGATTTGGACTTTGAAACTTGGCAATTAGTAGCCTATAAATCACCTTTTTTTGAAGATAAATTGATCTTGAGAGTAATAGGATATCCTGGAAATCTTAGGATTGATCATCCCACTGATTTGAGGGTTGAATCAGGGAGAAAACAGTGGTTTTTAGATGATAAAACATTACTTAATGTTGAATTAGCAAATGATGGAAGACAAGCTGCAGCAGAATTCGATCTTGATGAATTGATTAAAAATTTAGATAAAAATAGACCATTAAGATTATCTTTGTCGGGAGTTTTTTCTGAGTTACCTGTTCCTCCTTTTGTTGTTAAAGAGTGGAGATCACTAAACTGAATTTGATTTTTGGAGATGACTGGAGCAAATGTAAGCCATACAAAATGGATGAAAAGAGCAATTTTTTTGGCTTCTTTAGGCAAAAATACAACGAGTCCAAACCCAAAGGTGGGAGCAGTGATACTTGATAAGAATGGAAAGCTTATTTCAGAAGGGTTTCATTTCAAGGCAGGGATGCCTCATGCAGAGGCAATGGCTTTTAATAATTTAAAAAAAGATGCTAAAGGTGGGTCAATTTATGTAAATCTTGAACCTTGTTGTCACCAGGGTAGAACACCTCCATGTGTAGATAAGGTGATATCCTCTGGGATAAAAAGGGCTTATATATCTATTGAAGACCCTGATGTAAGAGTCGCTGGTAAGGGTATTAAGATGCTAGAAGAAGCTGGAATAAAAGTTCACTTAGGATTATGTAAAAAGGAATCCTTAGATTTAAATAAGGCTTTCATTCATAGGAATATTACTAAAAAGGCATTTGGTGTTTTTAAATGGGCAATGAGTATTGATGGAAGAATAGCTTTAAAAAATGGAAAAAGTAAATGGATTACTAATGAAGAATCAAGAGCATTAGTACATTCTTTTAGAGCAGAATTTGATGCAATAATCATTGGTGGAAACACATTAAGAAAAGATAATCCCCTCTTAACTACTAGAGGTTTAAAAAATCCTGAGCCCTTGCGGGTTGTGTTTACCAAAAGTTTAGACCTGCCTATAAAATCAAATCTTTGGGATTGTAGTAAGGCAAAAACTTTAGTTATTTATGATTCTTCTAGAGCAAATAAAAAATACCTCACAAGGATCCCAAAATGTGTGGATGTTGAAGAGGTGTCATCAGATAATCCAGAGTTAATTTCAAAAATACTAGCTAAAAGAGGATGTAATAAAGTTTTGTGGGAATGTGGCCCTAGATTAGCTACTGCCGCTATTAAATCTAATTGTATACAGGAAATTATTGCTTTTATTGCTCCAAAAATTTTAGGCGGAGAAAATAGTATGAATCCCCTTGCGGACTTTGAGTTTGGAGAAATGAATGAAATTATTAAATTAAGCGAATCTCAACTTAGTTTGATTGGTTCTGATATGTGCGTTAAGAGTTCATTAAAAAATTAATTTTTAAGATACTTTCATGGGTTAAAGTACCGTACGGTTCTTACCCAAAAAAAATAATACAGATACGGAAACTCTTGGTTTAGTTTATAATAAGTTCAAATTTGTCCACAATTATGCCAATAAGACAAGACGATAATCAACCTAATAGAAGATTTGGAATTGTAAATATCATCTTGATAGGAGTTGGAGCACTACTTCTATTTAGCAGCCTTTTCCCAAATCAAAATATGCAAATCCCTAGGGTTCCTTACTCCTTATTTATTGATCAAGTTAATGATGGAGAGGTAAAAAGAGCATATATTACCCAAGAACAAATTAGATATGAGTTAAATGGCGCTGAAGATGGTGCACCTTCAGTGTTGGCAACAACCCCAATTTTTGATATGGATTTGCCCCAAAGGTTAGAAAGTAAAGGGGTAGAATTCGCTGCTGCTCCTCCTAAGAAACCTAATATTTTCTCAACTATATTGAGCTGGGTTGTTCCTCCTTTAATTTTTATCCTTGTTTTACAATTTTTTGCTAGAAGAAGTATGGGAGGCGGAGGTGCTCAAGGAGCTCTAAGTTTTACTAAAAGTAAAGCTAAAGTTTATGTACCAGATGACGAATCAAAAGTAACATTTGCAGATGTGGCTGGAGTTGATGAAGCTAAGGACGAATTAACAGAAATAGTTGATTTTTTAAAAAAACCTGAAAGATATACAGATATTGGAGCGAGAATACCTAAAGGTGTACTTCTTGTCGGACCTCCTGGAACAGGAAAAACTCTTCTCTCAAAGGCTGTTGCTGGTGAAGCAGAAGTTCCTTTCTTTATTATTTCAGGTTCTGAATTTGTTGAGCTATTTGTGGGTGCAGGGGCAGCAAGAGTTAGGGATTTGTTTGAACAAGCTAAGAAAAAAGCTCCTTGCATTATTTTTATTGACGAATTAGATGCTATTGGTAAAAGCCGATCAGGATCCATGGGAGTTGTTGGTGGCAATGATGAGAGAGAACAAACTTTAAATCAACTTCTTACTGAAATGGATGGGTTTGCTTCCGCTGATAAGCCAGTTATAGTTTTAGCAGCAACTAACCAACCAGAAGTTCTAGACGCTGCGTTATTAAGACCCGGAAGGTTTGATAGGCAAGTCCTGGTTGATAGACCTGATCTTTCTGGTAGAAAAACTATATTGGAGATATACACAAAAAAAGTTAAACTTGCAGATTCAATAGATCTAGATTCCATTGCACAAGCTACTAGTGGTTTCGCAGGGGCTGATTTGGCAAACATGGTGAATGAGGCCGCCTTACTTGCAGCCAGAGCAAAAAGAAAAAGTGTAGAACAACAAGATTTAAGCGAGGCTATAGAGAGAGTTGTTGCTGGTCTGGAAAAGAAGAGTCGCGTTTTACAAGATGATGAAAAGAAAGTGGTTGCTTATCACGAAGTTGGTCATGCAATAGTTGGTCATCTTATGCCTGGAGGTTCAAAAGTCGCAAAGATCTCGATTGTGCCAAGAGGTATGAGCGCACTTGGTTACACTCTTCAATTACCAACTGAAGAAAGATTTTTGAACTCTAAAGAAGAGCTAAAAGGACAAATAGCTACACTTCTTGGAGGGAGATCTGCAGAAGAGGTCGTCTTTGGAAAAATTACTACCGGAGCTTCAAATGATTTACAAAGAGCAACTGACATAGCCGAACAAATGGTTGGTACATTCGGAATGAGTGATATCTTGGGTCCTCTTGCCTACGATAAGCAAGGTGGAGGTCAGTTTTTAGGTAATGGAAATAATCCTAGAAGATCTGTTAGTGATGCTACAGCTCAAGCAATAGACAAAGAGGTAAGAGATCTAGTCGATGATGCTCATGAAACTGCACTTAATATTTTAAGAAATAATTTATCTCTTCTTGAATCTATTTCGCAAAAGATTCTTCAGGAAGAAGTTATAGAAGGTGATGATCTTAAAGCCCTCCTAGCAGAAAGTAAAATGCCTGCATAGTAGAATTAAGGTTTATTTAATAAATTTATGCTCAAACCAAACAAGCTTGTAAAAAAGGACTTTCTTTCAAGCTTGGACATGTCAAACAAAGAAGTTAATCAGATTATCGAGCTTGCAAAAAATTTAAAAAATAATGATTTAAGTTTTGATTATAAAAATAAAGTCTTGGGACTAATTTTTGATAAGTCATCAACACGCACAAGAGTTAGTTTTCAAGTTGCAATGTCTCGCCTTGGAGGAACCACTATTGACCTGAATCCAACAACTTCTCAAATAGGAAGAGGAGAGCCAATTAAAGATACAGCAAGAGTTCTTAGTAGATATTGTGACGTTATTGCAATTAGAACTTTTGATCATTCAGACTTGGAAGAATATGCAAAGTGGTCTACCAAGCCAGTTATTAATGCTCTTACAGATTTAGAACATCCATGTCAGGCTTTAGCTGATTTTTTAACAATTCATGAGGAATTTCTTGATTTTAAAGATGTAGTTTTGACATTTATAGGTG
>CACJAC010000024.1 GCA_902591275.1 uncultured Prochlorococcus sp.
GAGGCTTATTTTTTTTGGGAGCTAAGTTATGTTACTGAAATGGACATCAAAATTATTTTTTAAGAATCTTACTAAAGCTATATCTTTTTCAATATCCTTAATTGTTATTTTTACACTATTTAGTTCCCCTTCCATAGCTGCAAAAACCGCTATGACAGGTGACTATACAAAGGATACGATTTCAGTTGTTAAAACATTACAAACAGCTGTTGATACTCCAAAAGATTCACCAAATAAAGATGAAGTAAGAAGTGAAGCTCTTACACTCATAACTGACTATATTTCCAGATATAGAAATAGAGGGATGGTGAATAAAACGCAATCATTTACCACAATGCAAACAGCATTAAATGCTATGGCAGGTCATTACAAAAACTTTGCAAGTAGACCTTTGCCAGATAAACTTAAAGAGCGTTTAACCAAAGAATTTTCTCTTGCTGAAAAAATGGTTCTAAGAGAAAGTTAATACAATTCATTTACTTTTTAAAAGTAAACCAAGATTTTTGAATATATTAAATATTCGCACAAAAATAATGCTCTTCTAAAATTGGCCAATGTTGTTGTAATCGGAGCCCAATGGGGTGACGAAGGAAAAGGTAAAATAACGGATTTACTTAGTCGTTCGGCCGATGTTGTCGTTCGCTATCAAGGGGGAGTAAATGCAGGTCATACTATAGTCGTAGATGATAAAGTCCTAAAATTACATTTAATTCCCTCAGGGATACTTTATAAAAATACTTCTTGTCTAATTGGTTCGGGAACTGTAGTAGATCCAAAAATCTTGCTTAAAGAAATTGACATGTTAATTGATAATGGAATTGATATCTCAGGATTAAAAATTTCATCAACATCGCATGTAACAATGCCCTACCACAGAATATTAGATGAAGTGATGGAGGCTGATAGAGGTTCAAACAAAATAGGTACAACAGGTCGTGGGATTGGGCCAACTTATGCGGATAAATCTCAAAGAAATGGCATTAGGATAAGAGACTTGCTCAATAAGGAAAGGCTAAGAGATGTTATCGAAATTCCATTAAGAGAAAAAAACGGTCTACTAGAAAAAATCTATGGCATTAAACCACTTAAATTAGAAGATATTGTGGAAGAATATTTTAACTATGGAGAAAGATTATCAAAGCATGTTGTTGACTGTACGAGGACTATCCATACAGCCTCGAAAAACAAGAAGAATATTCTTTTCGAAGGTGCTCAAGGGACTCTACTTGACTTAGATCATGGGACTTATCCTTTTGTTACCTCATCAAACCCTATATCAGGAGGGGCATGTATTGGAGCTGGAGTGGGTCCAACTTTAATTGATAGAGTCATAGGTGTCGCAAAAGCTTATACCACAAGAGTAGGTGAAGGACCATTCCCAACTGAATTACAAGGAAGTATTAATGATCAACTCTGTGATAGAGGCAGTGAATTTGGAACCACTACTGGGAGAAGGAGAAGATGTGGGTGGTTTGATGGAGTTATTGGTAAATATGCTGTATCTGTAAATGGTCTAGATTGTTTAGCCGTTACGAAACTTGATGTGTTAGATGAATTAGATGAGATTCAAGTTTGCATTGCATATGATCTTGATGGAGAAGAAATAGACTACTTTCCTACAAATTCAGATGACTTAAAAAAATGTAAGCCAATCTTCAAAAAATTAAAAGGTTGGCAATGTTCAACTGCAGATTGCAGAAAACTATCTGATCTCCCAGAGAATGCTATGAATTATTTAAGATTTTTAGCTGAATTAATGGAGGTACCAATTGCCATTGTCTCGTTGGGGGCGAATAGAGATCAAACTATAGTAATTGAAGACCCAATACATGGTCCTAAAAGAGCACTGCTAAGGTAATTTAGTTCCAAATTAATGAGGGAATCCTTTAGACATTTTGAACATAAAAAAGTTGATCTCATTGGTCTGGGTAACGCAATAGTAGATATTATTGTAAATATTGAAGATAAGTTTCTTGAGATAAATAATCTGGATAAAGGATCAATGAATCTAATTAATTCTGATGAATCTCAGAGATTGTTAGAAAATTGCAAAGTGATCAAACAAATTTCAGGTGGATCCTCAGCAAATACCGTTGTTTCTTTAGCAGAATTAGGCAATCATGTGCAGTTTATAGGAAGAGTGAAAAATGATCAATTTGGGAATTTCTTTTCTGACGATATAAAAAAAAGTAAAACTATATTTAATACTCCACCTACTATTGAAGGTGCTCCAACAGCTCATTCAATCATTTTGGTTACACCTGATGCACAAAGAACTATGTGCACTTACCTAGGAGCATCTGTAGAGTTTGAACCAAAAGACATTGACTTTACCGTAATTAAGGAAAGTAAATACTTATATTTAGAAGGATATTTATGGGACAGCGAATTAGCTAAAAAAGCTTTTATTAAAGCCGCCCAAATTGCAAAACAATCTAATACAAAAATAATACTTTCTTTGTCCGATTCATTTTGTGTAGATAGACATCGTGAGAGTTTCTTGGAATTAATTTTTGAATATGTAGATATTGTTTTTTGTAATGAATCCGAGGTGTTAAGTCTATTTAAAAATGATAAATTAGGAAGCTGCCAAGAAGACCTATCTTCCTTATGTGAATTAGTCATTGTAACTCTTGGAAGCAATGGTTCTCTGATTGTTAACAAAAATAATGTTGAAATAATTGAGTCAATAACGAAAGGCAAGATTATTGATACCACAGGAGCTGGAGATATCTATGCGGGAGGATTTATCCATGGATTAATAAACAATTGTTCCCTCAAAAAATGCGGAGAAATAGCTTCAATTTGTGCGGGGCAAATAATTACGCAATTAGGATCTAGAACAGATATTGATCTTAAAGAGTTAATAAAATAGATTTAGTCAAATAGTCTTATTCAACCAATCATAATATTTCATCTCAGCATGGTATTTTTTGTAAATAATTTGAGGGACATCATATGTGGAATTTTTATTTACGAAATCAATTAAACAATCTTTAAATTCTAGTTTACTTTTTATTGTGATTTCAAACTCTTTAGTTTCTTCAATATCATCATCCCACTTATAAATTGAAAAAATTTGCTTTATCGAAACACAAGCTGCAAGTTTATTTTGTAATAGTAACTTAGCTATTCGCAAAGCATTTGCATTACTTGATTCAGTTGTGATCATAACTAATACTTCCATAATGGATTAATCATCAATATTTTTTAATTATGTGATTTATCAAATCGTGATATTGATCAAAAGAGTAAGAATAATCATTTTTAACTTTCGGCCTTTTAACCAAAAATAACTTCATCTTACTTCCAGAAACTATACTCTCCCAGTTTTTCTGAGAATAACTTCCAGATTCTCTGCACAGAACATAATCTATCTCCCAAAAATCACAAAGTTTTTTTTCTAAAATGCTTTTATTATTTTTACTAGGTTCAAGTATCGCTATGCTTGAATTTTTAATACATGATCTAAAAGCTTTAGTTATACTCTCATAAGTTGGAAGTACTCTTGTAAATACATTTGCTTTACAATTCATATAATAACTAGCTGTATCGTTAAGGAATCTTGATCCTATTGCAAGAAGAATATTCTTATTCTCAATATCAACATTATTTATATCCTTTAAATGATCAATATAAAAAAAATTATTAGTTTTCTTTATTAGAGATTTCCTCTCAAATAGTAAAAGAGGTGTATTAATCTCTTTACATGCATTATTAAGATTTTTAGAAATTATTACGGCAAACGGATGAGTAGCATCGACAACGCATGTGATTTTATTTTTATTTATGAAATTAATTATTTGATCTTTATTATTTAATTTCCCCGTAATGATATGTAACTTTGGATTTTCGATATAAGCTTGCCTTGCTTTATAAGTTAAAACACTTGCAAAGACTGAATAATTTAGTTCAAGAAGCCTATCAGCTATTACAGGTCCATCCGAAGTTCCTGATAGGATCCAAACATTTTTATAGCAATTTTCTTGATTCTGCATCAGTATGTCTTTAATTAAATAGTAAGTAATGAATCATTGTTTAATTCAGGCGGTAATTAATAACGCTCCCCAAATGAGGTATACCAAAGAAAACCAAACTCCAATTGCAGAAATGATTGTTAATTTTAAAGGATTACGTAGTGAAGATCCAACCAGAAATCTCAAAATCATAGGATGGGGAAATATTGCCCAAGAAATGGTAGATGAACTAAAAGAAGGGCAAAATATTGTTATTGAGGGACGTCTAAAGATGAATTCTGTCACTAGAAAAGACGGAACAAAAGAAAAGCAACCAGAACTAACAGCTTCAAAGATTCATCAAATCTCGCCAGTTGAAGTTATTAATTCTGATCAAAAAGAAAATAACGAGTCATTTGAAAATAAAGAAACCACCAAAAAATCTAGTTGGGATAGTTCCCCTTTAGTACCTGAAGTTGACGAAATACCTTTTTAAATCAAATACCAACATTATTTTCTTGAACACTTATAATTAATTTGCTTATTTTTCTTTCAAGCGCGGCAAGTTCGCTTCTTATTTCTGGCCATTTACCCTTATCAAGATTTTCTAGTAGCCATGCTCTATCTTGATCTAGTTTAAAAATTAAATCTCCTTGATTTGCAGCATTAGGATCTTGCATAATACTTGTTAGCCCAATTAAAACTCATTCTACTAAATCAAAATGAAGAAATACTTATCGCCTGGAAACTTAATCGTAACCGCTGGGGGTATATTAGCTTTTGTTGGGATGACTGCTTATTTTACAGACTCAGTGAATTTAAGTGTACCAACTTTTTTTTATGGAGTACCTATTTTTCTAATTGGATTAGGCTTAAAGACTTCCGAAATACCTCCTGTAGAATTGTTTGACAAGACAAATTTTGCGACAAATAAATTTAATAGACCAAAAGAATTAACAGCACTAGTTAAAGATGTTACAAGATGGAGGTATGGGATAAAAGCTCATCTTGAATCGTCATTAGAATCTTTAAATTTGTGGGATGAGGATAACCCCCCTCAATTAAAAGAAATAGAAGAAATTACAAAGGAAGAAAAAAATGGTCTCAGAATGCGTTTCGAATTAAACGCTGTTCCTCTAGAAAAATGGATTGAAAAACAAGAAAGATTAAACAGGTTTTTCGTCAAAGGTCTTGAATCAGAATTTATTATCGACGATAATAAAAAAGAATTTGATTTTATTCTCTTTTATTGAATATAGGAATATATTTGTAAAAAACTAATTTCTCAATTCAATTAAGTTTTAATGAATTTTAGTAATGAATGATTCTCAAAGAGTATCAATATTAAGCGAAGCACTTCCATATATACAAAGTTTCTCAGGTAGAAAAATTGTTATCAAGTATGGCGGTTCAGTTATGGAGAATGATAATTTAAAAAATGCTTTTTTTAGAGACATAGCACTTTTATCAACCGTTGGGGTTTGTCCAATAGTAATTCATGGAGGTGGACCCGAGATTAATAATTGGTTAAAGAAATTAGAAATATCTCCTAAATTCGAAAATGGATTAAGAATTACTGATCAAAAAACAATGGAAATTGTCGAGATGGTTCTAATGGGTAGAGTTAACAAACAAATTGTAAAAGGCATTAATAAAACTGGATCCTTAGCTGTGGGGATATCGGGTCTTGATGGCAACTTAATTCAATCTAGAGAACTAGGAGATGGTAGCCATGGGTTAGTGGGAGAGGTTACAAAAATCAACCCTGAAATATTAGATCCTCTTATTTCTAAAGGATATATCCCAATTATTTCTAGCATTGGATCAACCTTGGAGGGGATTTCCCATAACATCAATGCAGATTTTGTTGCTGGAGAAATTGCTGCTGCAATAAATGCAGAAAAACTTATTCTTCTTACTGATACTCAAGGGATTTTAAAAGAAAAAGATAACAAAAATAGTCTTGTTGAAAAAACTAATCTCAAAGAGGCAAGAGATTTTATTGATAAAAAAATTGTAACTGAAGGTATGATTCCAAAGACAGAATGCTGTATAAGAGCTTTAGCCCAAGGAGTCAAAGCAGCTCACATAATTGATGGGAGAATAGAACATTCATTACTTCTTGAGATTTTTACAAATTCCGGAATAGGTACAATGATAGTCGCCTAACCCATGAAAACTTATGAGCAAGTTTTAGAAACAGTAGAGCTTGCTTTAGCTAAAGGGGAGTATCATTTTTGCATTGAATTTCTTTTGCCCATAATCGAATCATTTCCTTTATCAAGCAAAGAGGGAGTAAATTTGAGAACAATCTTAATTACTGCTCTTTGTGGTATCAATAAAAAGGAGGAGGCTAAAAGGTTTTGTAAAGAACTTCTAAAATCTTACGATAATAAGACAAGAGAAAATGCAAAATATTTGATGGAGGTTATAGACTCTCCTGATATTAAAAAGCCAGAAAATTGGAACTTAAAGTTTGAAAGCGACCCACCACTCAATAAAAAATCTCTTAACTCACTGCGCAAAAAAAAAGAAGTATTGAAGAAAAAAAAATTTATTAATGTAACTGAGACACCAACTGGTGAAACAAAACCCTTTCAGAAAGGCTTTTCACTGATCATTTTTTTAATACTATTATTATTAATTCCACTTTTAAGTGGCTGCGTTAAAGTTGAGAATACCCTTGATCTTAGTGAACTTGATTCAATAACTAATAATTTAGTGATAGAGAGTAAATACATAAATAAATTTCCTTGGCAATTAAAATTTGAAGAGAAGATGAAAGATATTTTTCCTGAAGCAGAAATTGAACAAGACGAATCAACCTTTTCTTTGAAACATAAAAATCTCAATTTAGAGGATACAAAGCAAGTTCTTAAAATCACCCAAAATACAGCTGGAGAATTAGCGGGAGAATCAACAAATATAGAAATTAATACTACTCAAAAAAACTTCATTTTTTTTAAAAAATACTTTTACAGGTTAGATTTGGATCTAAATTCTATTAAAGGCATTGATAATTTAGAACTAATTTTCAAAATTATTCACCCTAATAAAGCTATCCTTACCGATAAAAATAATTCAAATTTAGAAATCACAAAAAATCTAATAATTTGGGATTTAAATCAAGGGCAGATAAATAGTCTTGAATTTTCATTCTGGAGCCTCAACAAACTCTTGATTGGGATATCTATTATTTTAATAATTATAATATTGGCTTATTTATTAAGATTCTATAGATTTAAATTAGGTTCAGATTTACCTCAACTTCCATCAAAGTAATTACAACTCTGCTGGATTAACATCTATTGTTAAAAAAACATTTTTTGGAATAAGTTTCCATAATATTGATCTATCAGGTAAAGGTATTTTTGTTCCTTCAGGGCCATGTATTAATATCTGCCATCTAAATTTTTTACCGACTTTAGCTATTAAACTAGGGGCAGGACCAATTAATTTCCAGTTCTTTTTCTCACAAAAACTAAGAAGATATTTTGCTAATTTTATTGCAATTAACTCAGTTAATTCATAATTTTCACCTGATAATTTAAGTAGGCAAATCGTGCAAAATGGAAATAAATTAGCATCCTTTCTCAATCTCGAGTTTTCAATTAAGAATCTTTCATAATTTCTTTTTTGAAGGTACGAAATCACAGGGTGGTTAGGTTTATATGTTTGAAAAATTACTATTCCTTTTTTTTGTGCCCTGCCGGCCCTTCCTGCTACTTGCAAAAATAATTGTAATGATTTTTCTTCTGCTGAAATATCTGGGCGATGAAGCAACCCATCTGCTGCAATAACTACTGAAAGAGTAATATTGGGGATGTCAATACCTTTTGCCAACATCTGAGTACCGACAAGAATATCAGCATCACCTTTAGAAAACTTTGAAAGAATATCTCTATGACCATCCTTTCCTGAAGTTGTATCTCTATCAAAGCGAAGTACTCTTAAGTCAGGAAATTCTTCATTTAAAAACTCTATTACCCTTTGCGTACCTATTCCAAAAGGTTTGAAAGCAGTTGAATGACAATCTGGGCAACGATTGATCAATCTTGATTTATGATCACACCAATGACACCTTAACCATTTTTTTCCTTGTGATCCGAGATGAACTGATAAAGGAACGTCACAGTTGGGGCAATTTATTAAATATCCGCAATTTCTACAACTTAAAAATCCACTGTGCCCCCTCCTAGGGATCAAAATTATTGCTTGCTCTTTTTTTAAGCGTAGTTGAGGAAGCAATTGTAATAATTCATTGGAAAAAATTTTCATATTTCCCTTCTTGAACTCATCCCGCATATCAATAATTTTTATTTCAGGAGTCTCATTACTGGATATCCTTTGAATCATTCTTACCAATTTAAAATTCCTTTCAAAAATACACTTTTTCCAAGTCTTCATTGATGGGGTTGCACTCCCAAAAATTAACTTTGCAGAATTCCTTTTTACTATTTGAATAGCAATCTCTCTAGCGTCATAGCAAGGCATAGGACTATCTTGCTTATAAGAAACATCATGTTCTTCATCCATTATTATTAATCCTAGATTTCTGATTGGAAGAAAAACTGCCGACCTTGTGCCTATTACTATTAAAGGTTCATTAGCATTAATAATTTTCTTCCAAACCAAAGTTCTATGGTCGGGAGAACAATTACTATGATATTCGTAAACGACATTATTAAATCGCCTACAAAACCTATCAATAAGTTGAGGAATTAATCCAATTTCTGGGGCTAGTATCAAACAACTTTTTTTCTTAAGAAATTGATCTTCAGCAATTCTCATATACACTTCTGTTTTACCTGAACCTGTTTCTCCCCATAGGAGTAATGCATCTCCTGGTTTCATTGTTTGAAATTCTTGAAATGCAATTTTTTGCTCATTTGTAAGATTTGGTCTTCTCGTTGGGATATGATCATTTAAAAAGGAATTTAATTTAGTGTTAATATTTTTTTTTCTTTTAGATTTAACAAGGTAATTTTTACCGACCATTGAGTTAATTAGAGTGTAATTAAAACCAGACTTTATTAATTCACTTTGCCAATTACCTTTTTCAGGCAAAGTATTCATTAAAAAAAATTCTTTTTTAGTTAATCCATTTTTCTTAATATCAAATTCTTTTTTAGTTTCAATCCATATTTGATCTTTTAAACCTTTAGAAAAATTCTTATATTTACCAATCCAGCCGGGAGGAAATGCGGTTTTAAACATTTTTAAATTACTAACCATATAAAAAGAAGCTAGGGACTCTATCCATTCTCTCCAAGAGTCATCAATTATTTTTTTCTGCAAAATGCTTTCAATAAACAAATATCTTATGTTTTTTCCTCCAGCAATATTTGCTTCATCATTATTGATTGTCGAAAAGTTTTTTCTTGAGATCACCAGCCCATTCAATAATCTACCTCTTAATCTCACACTTACAATATCTCCAACTTCTACCTCAAGATTATTTCCATCTAAATAGTAAAAGCTTTCATTACTACTACCTGTATCAAGCAAAATTTCAAATTTGTAGGAGATATTTAATAACTGATTACTTGCCGGCTTCAAAACTTTTTCTTAGTATTGGATTGTTGAACATTCCACAAAGTGTTTTTTGCACATTGTAAGTATCCTGCTCTTAAGGGAGACATGAAGCTTGATCATTGACTGAAAATTCAAAAAATGATCTGCCTGTCTGAGAAATCCCAAGACTTTTTACTTTAGGTAATCTATAGCACTATTTAAATTTTTCAACAATTTAGAAACCTTTTCTCATTCTCATTTTGTGAAAAAGTTTTTTAAACAATAAAGGGGACTTTACTACTAAATGTTCAAATTAGCCCTAAATAAAATTTTATCTAGTTAAATTCACCGTAGAAAGGAGTCAATTATGTGTCCAGTAGCAGCAGAATCAAAGAATTACAAGCCTAGTTCAAAAAAAAAGATCAATAAAAAAATTAATACAGATTTAGAAAAAGTAGTTGAAGAAGATAGTAATAAAAGTATTCAAAATTTACAGACGTCTTCAGAGTTAAATAAAAGCAGTATTGAAAATAATAATGAGTATAGTGATTCTGAAGAAGACGATAAAGGGCTTGGAAATGTAAAGCTAGGGCCAAAAGGTATCTACACTGAAGATTCAATAAGAGTTTATCTTCAGGAAATTGGAAGAATTAGACTCTTAAGACCAGATGAAGAAATTGAGCTTGCAAGAAAAATTGCTGACTTACTCCAACTAGAAGAGCTGGCAACTCAATATGAGTCAGAAAAAGGACATTTCCCATCTGTTAGAGAATGGGCCGAGTTAATAGATATGCCTCTTCCCAAATTTAGGAGAAGACTTCTCTTAGGCAGGAGAGCTAAAGAAAAAATGGTTCAATCAAATTTAAGATTAGTTGTTTCCATTGCTAAAAAATATATGAATAGAGGTTTATCATTCCAAGACTTAATCCAAGAAGGCAGTTTGGGTCTAATTAGAGCAGCGGAAAAATTTGACCATGAGAAAGGTTACAAGTTTTCTACATACGCAACTTGGTGGATTCGCCAAGCCATTACAAGAGCAATTGCGGATCAAAGTAGAACTATTAGATTACCTGTTCACTTATACGAGACAATATCCAGAATTAAAAAGACTACAAAAGTGCTTAGCCAAGAATTTGGCAGGAAACCTAGTGAAGAAGAAATCGCTGAGAGTATGGAAATGACTATTGAAAAATTAAGGTTTATAGCTAAAAGTGCGCAGCTTCCTATTTCTTTAGAAACTCCAATAGGTAAAGAAGAAGACTCTAGACTCGGAGACTTTATAGAGGCTGATATAGAAAATCCAGAGCAAGATGTTTCTAAAACTCTATTAAGAGAAGATTTGGAAGGAGTTTTAGCCACACTAAGTCCAAGAGAAAGAGATGTTCTCAGATTGAGATATGGAATTGATGATGGAAGAATGAAAACTCTTGAAGAAATTGGTCAAATTTTTGATGTTACGAGAGAAAGAATTAGACAAATAGAAGCAAAAGCCTTAAGAAAACTTAGACATCCAAATCGAAATGGTGTTTTAAAAGAATATATAAAATAAAAAAAGTTAAGTATAATTTTCAGCTTTAAAAACTTGCAAAAGAATAGCTTAAAATAAACCCGACTTTATGTTTAATTTAAACTCAAAATAATATTTAATGACTAATTTTAAGCTGAAAATAGCTAGTAGAAGAAGTAAACTAGCAATGGTTCAAACTTTATGGGTTAAAGATCAACTAGAGAGGAATATTCCCAATTTAGAGGTATCTATAGAAGCCATGGCAACTCAAGGAGACAAAATCCTCGATGTAGCCTTAGCAAAAATAGGTGATAAAGGCTTATTTACAAAAGAACTTGAAGCACAAATGCTCGTAGGCCATGCAGATATAGCAGTACATTCACTTAAAGATTTACCAACCAATTTGCCTAATGGCCTGAAATTAGGATGCATCACAAAAAGGGAAGATCCTGCAGATGCTTTAGTAGTAAGCAAAAAAAATGACCGTTATAAATTAGAAACCTTACCTGAAGGTTCGATTGTTGGAACAAGCTCTCTAAGAAGACTTGCACAATTAAGAAATAAGTACCCACATCTTGTTTTCAAAGATATCAGGGGAAATGTTATTACAAGAATTGAAAAATTGGATGCAGGAGAATTTGATTGTATAATCCTTGCGGCCGCTGGTTTAAAGAGATTAGGCTTTGAATCAAGAATTCACCAGATTATCCCAAGTGAAATTTCCCTTCATGCCGTTGGCCAAGGAGCACTAGGCATTGAATGTAAATCTGATGATAAAAAAGTTTTAGAAATTATAAATATCTTAGAAGATAAACCCACCAGTCAAAGATGTTCAGCAGAAAGGGCTTTTTTAAGAGAGCTTGAAGGAGGATGCCAAGTCCCAATAGGTGTGAATAGTAAAATTCAGAATGAACAACTTTGCCTTACTGGTATGGTTGCGTCTCTTGATGGAGAAAGACTTATCAAAGATCAATATATTGGCAATATTAATGATCCCGAAGAAGTAGGCAAAGAACTAGCTAAAAAATTAAAGCAGCAAGGTGCCAAAGAAATACTAAGCGAAATATTTGAAAAATTTAGAGAAAAATAAAATTAGTTAATTTACTAATTTAGGATCAATTTCTTTTTTGTATCTCTCTTCACAATCTTTAATCACTTTAACAGCTTCTTCTATCCCAAAAAAACCATTGACAGTACATGTTCCTGGTTTTTTTAGATCTTTGTAGTGCTCCCAATAATACTTTGTTTCTTTTAACCAATGATCTCCAAGGTCTTCATAACTTGAGATATGATTCATTCTTTTATCATCTGCGAGAACCGCTATTACCTTATCATCGACCTCTCCACCATCATCAAATTTCATCACCCCAATAATCCTTGCTTCCACAATAGATCCTGGTATCAATGGCTCAGTTACCCCAACAATTTCTACATCAAGCGGATCACCATCTTCATCCCATGTCCTTGGAATACATCCATAAGCAAAAGGATAAGCAAGTGATGAGTAACCTACCCTATCAAGTTTAAGATGGCCCGTTTCTGTAATTAATTCGTATTTATTTATGGTATTAGAGTTCAATTCAACAATAGTGTTTATTATTGTATTTGAGCTGTCAGTGAAAGCATTTAGTATGTGCAATAAATTTGGGGTAACCCTGCTTGGGGGCTGATTTAGATTTGCCATCAAGAAATTATTTTTGTTTATCTTACATCCTCACACCTAACCAAATTCTTTAAAAGTAATGTTTCAGCAAAAATCATTTATTTTAGACCTTAAATGATTAATAAAATAGTTTGGCGATAGTTCTTCATTAGTTACAGCTCTTACCAACTCCATACAATTAACTGATCTGCCATATTTATGTATATTATTTTTTAACCAAAAAATGATCTTTTGATATTCACCATTTTCAATTAAGTTGTCTATCAAACCTATGTCTCTTTCCATTTGAGAAGATATTTGCGCACTTATAACATGTCCTAACAAATATGAGGGGAAATATCCAAATGCCCCTTCACTCCAATGAACATCTTGAAGACAACCTTCTGAATCATTAGATGGTTTAATTCCTAGAAGTTCATCGTATCTTTTATTCCATTCTGTTGGAATATCTTCAGCAGGTAACCCTCTCTCAATTAAATCTATTTCAAGTTCGGTTCTTATTAATATGTGTAAGCCATAAGTCAATTCATCCGCTTCAACCCTATTTAATCCTGCTTCCAAATGATTAATAGATTTCCATAGTTCTAAGTAATTATTAAGAGAACATCCAGCCGAAACAAATTTGTTAAAAAATCTTTTTGAAAAAGATTTGGATTTAACTATTCTATTTTCCCAAAATAAAGATTGACTTTCATGAATGCCCATAGAGGTTGCCTGACCTAAAGGCCAAGCAAACCATTGATGACTTTGAGATGGCAGACCCTGCTCATAAATAGAATGCCCCCACTCATGCGCAGTTGCTAAAAAACTTGATAATGGTTCACCTTCAACAATTCTTGTCGTAATCCTGTAATCATTAGGCCCTAATGTAATGGAAAAAGGATGGGGAGATTTACCAACAACAACTAGATCTTTATCTCTCCCAAACTCATCAAGTAATTGAGAACATAAATTATGTTGAGATTCTGGACTCAAATCCCAGTAATATTTCTTAGATTTATTAATCCCTCTAATCAACTCTGGGAGAGTATCTTTCAAAGGCTGAAACATTTTATTCAGCCACTTTAAAGTTAATTCAGGCTCAAAGGGTTGGGCTAA
>CACJAC010000025.1 GCA_902591275.1 uncultured Prochlorococcus sp.
ATCCCTGAGTTTGTGCAAAGAGAGTTTGACGAAAAGAAAATTTTTTACAAATCTTGTAGGATTCTTGAGGGAAAGTCAGAAAAAATAAAAATTAAAAAAGGTTATGCTTTTTTAAAAAAAGAATTAGGTGAAGAGGGCGTAGTCCAAAGAGCTGCTAAAGAGATTATTAATTCTATTATTTGAACTTTATAATAAAAAAATGAAATACTTCTTATCTCTAATAGTAGCTCTTTCAATATTTGTTAACCCTGTAAACGCTTTTGCAGAGGAATTGATTCTTGCAGGAGGTTGTTTTTGGTGTTTAGAACATGATTTAGAGTCATTAAAGGGGATAAATTTTGTAGAAAGTGGCTATTCAGGTGGAGATTTGCAAAATCCTACTTACGAAAATCATGAAGGACATCAGGAAGTGGTTTTGGTAAACTATGATTCCCAATTGGTAACTTTAAGCGAGATACTTAGGCTTTATTTCAGAAATATTGATCCTCTAGACGGTAAGGGTCAATTTTGTGATCGTGGAGATTCTTATAGGCCAGTGATATTTTTCAAAGATGAAATTGAGGAAAGTGAAGCAAAAAATGCAATTCTTTCGGCCTCTAATGAATTGCGAGTGCCATTAGAAAAAATATCTGTAGAACTAAAATCAAAAGGTAAATTTTGGTTAGCTGAAGAATATCATCAGGATTTTGCTGAGAGAAATGAATTAAAATATAAGTTCTATAGATTCTCATGTGGGAGAGATCAGAGGTTGGATAAATTATGGGGGGATAATGCTAGATCAATAAATCTTTGGACTGAATGATTTTAAATATAATTATTTATTTTTAATCCATTGCACGAGAGTTTTAACTCCAAAACCGGTTGCACCTGATGGGTTTATTCCCTTATTCTTATCAGTCCAACAAGTCCCAGCAATATCAATATGAGCCCATTTAATCTCTTTATCAAAGAATTCCTCTAAAAATAAAGCAGCAGTTATTGACCCACCTGCTCTAGGACCTGTATTTTTCATATCAGCTATATGAGACTTTAAACCTTCTTTATAAGATTTTTGTAAAGGCATTTGCCATAATTCTTCTCCAGACTGAGCTGATGCAGCTTTTATGTCATTTGCTAGATCATCATTATTGCTCCAGAATCCAGCTACATCATTCCCTAATGCAACAACAATAGCTCCTGTTAAAGTGGCGAGATCTATTATTGAATCGGGTTTTAAATTTGATGCGTAAGTTAAAGCATCTGCTAATGTGAGTCTACCCTCTGCATCAGTATTATTTATTTCAATTGTCTTACCATTAGATGCTTTAACTACATCCCCAGGATGTACTGCAGATCCATTTATCATGTTTTCGCAAGATGCCACAATAAAATGAATTTCTAATCCCTTTGGTTTTATTGCCCCAAGTGCTTTTGCTGCGCCTAAAACTGCAGCGCTTCCGCCCATATCATATTTCATCATTTCAATTTGAGAGGCTCCCACTTTTAGATTGTATCCTCCAGAATCAAAGGTTAAACCCTTCCCAACAAGGGCAATCTTTTCTTTTATAGGCCCCTCTGACTTTAAAGTAAGATGTATAAATTTAGGATCTAGATCAGACCCTTTTGCTACAGCTAAATATGCACCCATCCCTAAATCTTCACAATCTTTTGCCTCTAAAATTTTTACTCCCAAACCATGATCTTTAGCTATTTGAGAAGCTTGCATAGACATTTCCTCAGGAGTAAGGCTATTTGGAGGGGCGGCTACAAGTCTTCTTGCTAGTTCTACACCTTCACATATTTGTGCTGTCTCTTCAAAGCTAATATTCTCAAATTTTTTCAGATTCAAAAACTCTATTTCTTTAAGAACTGTCTTTTCATCTTTTTTCTTATTGAATCTATTGTCCTTATAGGCAGATAATCTGATTGACTCTGCTAGTTGATTTATTTCTAGTTGTGAATTTATAAGTTCCCAAGGTAGTAAGATGCTCATTTTTTCATTTTTATCAACAGTTTTCCTAACTAGATTTCCTATAGAGTTTTCTATATCACTTTTATTTAGGTCTTTTGATTTGCCAAGACCAACTATGAAAAAAGTTTCTAATTTTTGATCTAAAAATTCAAAGCTTAAAGTTTTTCCTTTTTCTCCTTTAAATTTTTTTTGAGTAACTTTTTTTAGTAATAATTTTGGGTCAATAACAAATTTTATGTTTTCAAGTTGGCCTGCAATATCTTCCTCTAAAACTCCAAAAATTAATGAAGCACCTTGCCAGTTATCTAGATTTTTTTGGAATGAGGAAAATTGCATTTGGAAAATGGATTTAATTAACTTTTAATTGTTTGTGAAAGTAGTTGCCCACCTATCTCGAGTTTCTTTATTAAAAGGTGGTAACCATAAATATATCAGTTGCTGTTCTAATTTACGTCTTAATTTTACTTCTTTAGGTACATCTAAGAAGAAACGAATATCTTGGTGACTTGAGAGTTTGTTATGAGCTAGGGCTTCTTTATAGTTCATGAGGTAATTTTTACAGTCATGTTCTCCCTTCCATCTTTTATTTGCTGAATTTGTTTCTCCTATATAAAGGATTATTTTAGAACTCTCCATCGAGTCAATTACAAAATACATTGCTGGCCCATTGTGTATATATTGATTAGTTCTCCAAAAGTTTAATGATAATGGCTGCAGGGAAAACGGATTAATTTTTCTTTCATCGGAAATTGTACTTATAGGAAGACTTGTTTGGTGCAAAGTTTTATTTTGAGTATCTTTTAAAATTTTGAATTGGTGATTATATATTCTTTCCCTCCATTCAGTTAGGATTTCGCCTTTGATTTTAAGATTATTTGAGTGTTGAAAATTAATTGATGTATTTACATTTGAACCAAATAATTCAAATTGTCTATTTTGGTTTGAAATATTATTTACGTTAAATTTTTTCAATATTTATGAAACATGTCTACTAAATTTAATTCTGAAAAAATATAAATCAAAGAATTATTTATAAACTAAAATTTATTAATCTTCTAATCAATTTAAAAGATTCTTGTTATCTTGTAGTTGAGACTTAATCTGCGAAGTAAAAAATAAAAATGGGATTCTTTGAGTCAGACATCGTTCAAGAAGAAGCTAAAAAGCTTTTTACAGATTACCAAGAACTTATGAAACTTGGCTCTGATTATGGAAAATTTGATAGAGAAGGGAAAAAAATGTTTATAAAAAAAATGGAATCTCTTATGGATCGTTATAAGGTTTTCATGAAGAGATTTGAATTGTCTGAAGATTTTCAAGCAAAAATGACAGTAGAACAATTAAAGACACAGTTAAGTCAATTTGGGATTACTCCTGATCAAATGTTCGATCAAATGAATAAAACCTTAATAAGAATGAAGGATGAACTTGATAAAACTTCTTAAAGTTAAAGGTTAAAGCTTCATGACAGATAATTTAAAATTGCCATCATGGCTGTCAAGAGGAATAGAAGAATATTTTCCAATTAAGGGAATAGATCAGACCTTTTCGGAGATAATTGATCATGCGAAAAAAAATAATAAAAAATTAAGAGTTAAACTCGGCATCGATCCAACTGGAACCGATATTCATCTTGGGCACAGCATATTGTTTAAAAAACTTAGGGCATTCCAAGATAATGGACATGTTGCAGTTTTAATTATTGGGGATTTTACTGCTCAAATTGGAGATCCAACCGGAAAAAACAAAACAAGAGTTCAGTTATCGGAAAAACAAGTTAAGGATAATGCAAAAACATACTTAACCCAACTAGGGATGGGAAAGCCAGCCAATGAATCTATTTTAGATTTTGATTCAAAAGATAGAATAGAAATTAGATATAACAGCGAATGGTTAAAAGGATTAAATCTTAATTCGATAATTGAATTGATGGGGTGTGCAACAGTTAGTCAAATGTTAGCTAAGGAGGAGTTTAATAAAAGGTACACTTCGCAAGTCCCAATTGCTTTGCATGAATTCTTATATCCACTATTACAAGGTTACGATTCAGTAGTTGTTCAATCAGATATTGAGCTTGGAGGCACAGATCAGAAATTTAATATTGCGATAGGAAGAGACCTTCAAAGGCATTTTAAACAAGACCCTCAATTTGGTGTTCTGCTGCCAATTTTGACAGGTTTAGATGGAATTAAAAAGATGAGTAAATCTGAATTTAACACCGTCGGTTTAACTGAAGATCCTCTTTCAATGTATTCAAAATTAGAAAAAGTACCCGATAATATAATACCCACCTATTTTGAATTACTTACTGAATTAGATTTAAGTTCTCTGGAAAACTCAAATCCTCGTGATTTACAGAGAAGAATGGCTTTAGAAGTTACTACTTTATTCCATGGAGCCGAAGAAGCATTAAAGGCGCAATCAAACTGCGAAGAATTATTCCTTGGACACAAAGAAAAAGTTGGAGAAATTCCAGAGATTTCTTTAAAAGAAGTAGTTTTTCCAGTAAAGTTTTTCTACTTATTGAGTGCTCTAAAACTTTTCAAATCTAGCAGCGAATCAAAAAGATCTATTAAAGGTGGGGGTGTAAAAATTGATAGTCAAAAAGTAATAAATCCTGATTTAGTTTTTAATTCAAAAAATGATTTGGAAGGAAAAATTTTGCAAATTGGAAAAAAAATAATTAAGAGGTTTGAAAACTGAAAATTGATGAATAATAGATTTAATTCAGAAGATAAAATAATATTGGCAATTGATGGATTAGATATAAGTCAAGCAAAATTACTTTTGGAAAAATGTCCTAATATTAAGTGGGTTAAAGTTGGTTTAGAACTATTTGTTAGGGAAGGTCCAAGGGTTATTGAAATATTAAAAGGTTTAAATAAAAAAATTTTTTTAGACTTAAAATTTCATGATATTCCAAATACCATGCGTGCAGCATGTTTCCAAGTTTCAAAATTAGGGGTTGATATAATTTCTATTCATGCTTCAGCAGGTTTAAAAGCTCTTAAGGATTCGAAAAAAGCGTCTTTAGAAGGAGCTACCTCAGTAAGTGTAAATCCTCCATTGGTTGTAGGAATAACTGTTTTAACAAGCTTTTCTCTTAAAGATTTTCAAACTGATCTTGATAGAAATAATTCAATTGAAGAAAATGTATTGAGACTTGCTAAGTTGTCTTTTGATGCCGGATTAGATGGATGTGTTTGTTCCCCTTGGGAGGTAAAAATGTTGAGATCTATTTATAAGGATAATTTTGAACTTATTACACCAGGTATCAGATTAAATATTGACAATAAAGATGATCAAAATAGAATTATGACTCCCTATGAAGCAATAGATAATGGTGCTTCTAAGTTAGTCATTGGCAGATCAATTTCAAACGCTATAGATCCTAATAAAGCTCTAATAGAAATATTTAAATCTATTGATTCTGATTAATTTTGGATTCTTCTCCCTTAAGCAATCTTGTTATGTTTGTTCTATGTTTCCAAATTACTAATAATGCAACAATTAAACTTATAAAAAAGTATGAGTGCATAAATTTACCTAGGTAAAAAAACATAAAAATAGGAAGTAAGATTGCAGCTGAAATACTTGATAAAGAAACAAATTTAGTTTTTGTTAGGACTATTAAAAAAATGCCGAGAGATGCGAGTCCAACTTTCCAAGAAAGAGCTAAAAACATACCTAATCCAGTTGCAACAGCTTTCCCTCCTTTACCTCTAAGCCATATTGGCCAAATATGTCCTGAGATAGCGGATATCCCTGCTATAACTTCTATTAATCCTTGATCTGTGTAATATTGAGCAATTTTTACTGCAACAAGGCCTTTCCCAACGTCAATGATAAATACAAAAAGTGCTGGCCATTTCCCAACATTTCTTAAGACATTTGTGGCACCTGTAGATCCAGAACCTATAGTTCTCAGATCTATATTTTTGAGATATTTCCCAATTAAAAAACCTGTCGGAAGTGATCCTAAAAGATAACTTGCAAAAATTATTAAGATGTTCATAAAGCTTAGTTTAGTTCAAGATCATCGTAAATTTCATTATCTGAACCAGCAAATGCAACCCATAATGGGAATTGAAGTATTGGAATTTCAACAGAGGTTTCTGCTGCATCAATGATAATAAATGGCAATTCTTCATTCGCTTCTAATCTATCAGCTCTCTCGATGACACCTTCAGGCCTTTCAAAAAGAACAATCCCACTATTAGGTCCAAAGTCATCCCTTGTTAGACCAAGTGAATCTTGAAGAATTCTTCTCCATTCACCTAATCGTTCAGGCTGCGAAGCTAAAATAAGAGTCTGAAATTGATCTCCATATAATTCGCCAAGAATAGATATTAAGCCAGCTGATAACAAGGCATTCTTTTGTCGAGATCCTCTACTTTCAAGAGAACCTCTTCCTCCCATGTTAAAGAACCAATCATCCATAATTTCTATATCTGAGGAATCAAGACTCCTTCTTAATTTCCAAGGTTCTGCATAAAAGTCGGGTTGTTCTGTGAAACTTGAAAAGCAACTTTTTATAATCTCTTCATCTGGCTTAAATGTTTCAGAAAGAGCAGGAACATTAACTACAGTATTTGAGCTGTTGTTTTGCTTTTTCTCATCAAGGGGAGAAGGCTTTACGATTATTGGTTGAGAGACTAATTCAAGTTTCTCAACGTTTTGTGAAAGATTCTGCAAAGCTCCAGTTAAGTACTCTTGAAAGCCTTTAACTCTTTTAGCAATATTATCTGACTGTCCTTGAAAATTTGACTCAATATCTTTTTCTATTTCAATTTTTTTTGTTTCTAACTCTTTTATTTCTTTAACTAGAGAGTCTTTTTTTAAAACGAGATCTCTAAAAATTTCATTAGAAATATCATCAAAAGATTTAGATGATTTGTTGTTTTTTGGTGTAATTTTTTTATTTTGCGTAGTATTTTTCTTACTAATTTGTTTGGTTTTAACATCTGGAATTGACTTATCTATTATTAATTCCTTTTCAGGATTATTATCGGAAATTTCTGTATTGGTCATTTAAATAATTTTGATGATTAGGCAAAGTCTGAATTTTAAGAATTTTTAATTTCCAGGGAGTCTACTTTTTTTATGAGTTCATCTTTTAATTGCTTTGGATTAAATAAAATTGGTAATAAATGAGGACTTGACTTTTCTCTAAAATAAAAAATACCTGGGATTATAGGAAAAAAGAATTTCCATGATATCCAGTTCTTGAATGGAAAAGTTCTAATCTCTTTCCCTAATTGTAAAACTATAAAATCATCATTTGTTATTTTTATTCTTAAGGTGCATGACTGAAGTAATAAAAAAAAGCTAAAAGAAGCAAAAACTATTGTTGGCAAAGAACCAATATTCAAAAACAAAAGCATAAAACTTAAAACTATTAGAATGATTGGCAACTGAAATGAAGGAGAAATAATAACTGTTTCCTCTTTTTTTGATTTAGTATTAAACATAGAATCATCCAAATAAAATTTGCGTTAGCAATACATCCATTAAAGATACAGTAACGAGAGTCATTACAACAGCTCCTGTTGTACTTATTCCAACTTCTTTTGGACCTCCTTTAGTTGTTAGTCCATATCCACAAGCAATGATTGAAATAAGTAATCCGAACACTACAGATTTTATTAACATTGAAGTTAAGTCTGTACTGGTTAAACTCACGTTACCTGATCTTACAGATGTCCAAAAAACTATTGGAGGAACTTTATAAAAAATTGTGCTCCAAATTTGTCCACTCCATAAAGCTACCGATAAAAACAAAAGACACTGTATTGGAGACATTATTACCATCGATAGTAACCTCGGCACTACCAAATATTGGACTGGTTCGGTCCTTAACATGGTTATTGCTTCAATTTGTTCTGTGACCTTCATAGTACCCAGTTGAGCAGCATATGCAGTGGCAACCTTTCCAGTCATCAATGTAGCAGTTAGAAGAGGAGCCATTTCTCTCGCCATGCCTACTGCTAATAATCCTCCAATTTCACTTGAAACCCCCATACTTGTAAGTTGTGATGCGACTTGAATATTAAAAACTGTTCCTGCGGCAATTCCTGTAATTAATACAATTAATAAACTGCCAGGACCTGACTCCATAAGTTGGTCAAAGAGATCATTTTTGGAAATTTTGCCCTTAAATATAAAATTAATTGCTTGACCTCCAATTATTAAGCTGCTTAGAAGTCTTTTGAAAAAATTAGGGTAATACATATCTCTATATTAGTTTGTAATTAATTTTCGATCCCATTTTCTCATGATTAAAAGACCAATTATTACCAATATTGAGGGTATAAACCCAATACATAATCTAATAGTTAATTGTGCTGAGTAGCATTGTTCAATAATATTTAGGCCATCTTTATCAATAAAGCATGCTTGATAACCTGACAAATACAATAAAAATCCTAATAATTGAACACTAAATGCGATACCAATCTTCTGAATAAGTACCATCCAAGCAGTATATAATCCTGCCGGTTTCTCTGGATCTTCGTCAATCGCATCAGGGAGTAGTGACCAAGGGATAAGAAAAGCGGTTGAAGCTCCAATGCCAATAAGACAGATTATGAAAATTAAAAGAATGAACAGAAATATGTTGCCGGTATTTAGGAATAAACTATCTCCAACGTCTGAAACCTTAGATAAAGAAGGTAAAAATAAAGCAGCCGTACATGAAATAATCCACATAATCGCTCCATAATTTAAAGCTGAAATCCTGTTCAACTTATTTGATACTCTTGTCCATATTTGTAAACCCACTAAAGCGCTAATTTGGAAAGGTATCGGGATCCACTTCGCAATATCTGTTGGTACATTCAGTACATCTTCTACATAGATTAATGCTACTGTTTGCATCAATTGTAAGGCGCACCAGAGAAGAATATAAAGCGTAATAACTTTTAGAAATTTTTTATTTCTGAAGATCCTGTTGAATTGCAGTGTTATAGCTTCAGCTTTTCCTGAAGGTCTTCTCGCTTTTTTTGCGAATGGAGCTAATCCCCAACAAGAAATTAATGTTGCAGCAACTGCAATACATCCGCTTACTTTACCCATTAAAAAATATTCATTATTTGCTGATCCTCCAGAACCCAATATAACTCCAGCAATTATTAAACCAGTTAGTCCTGCAATTATTGAGCCAGTAAATCTAGATGCGTTTAGTCTTGTTCTTATAGCTGTTTTTTCAGAAATTTCAGTAGATAGAGCTGCAAAAGGAAGATTAATACTTGTATAAGCAGTCATTACGATTATAGAAATTATGGCATAGTAAATTGTCTTGGTTAGCACGGAACCAGTGGGTGTCCACCATATCGCAGCTAAAGAGAAACCTAGAGGAACAGATGCTGCAATCATCCAAGGGATTCTAGGCCCCCATCTTGATTTCGTACGATCACTTAACCATCCAATTAACGGATCGTTTACTGCATCCCATATCTTTATTAACATTAATAATGAACCCGCAATTATCACTGGTAAACCAGCAGAAATAAAGAATTTGAAAAGAAAAAAACCAAATTGCGTTGCGACTAAACCTGTGCCTGCATCTCCTAGCCCATAAGAGAACATTAATCTTGTTGTTGATTTAGTAATATTTTTTTTCGAGTGTGAATTTTCCAATCTTTTTACTTTGTTGATTGTTTGATAATGTATTATTGCAATGGTAATTCTATTCCTTAATGCGGGCGTGGTTTAGTGGTAAAACCTCAGCCTTCCAAGCTGAAGATGCGGGTTCGATTCCCGCCGCCCGCTTTTAGAATATATTGTTTTTTGTCTCAAATACTTCTTTTGAAATGATTAATAAAGAGCTTCTACTCTTTATTGAAACAGATTTTTCATTAATAGTTAAGGGTTTAAAAATCTTAGACATGCTAGTGTCAATTACTTTTAACCAATTATATTTATTTTTCGGTAAGGAGAAATCGATACTTTTTGAATATGCATTTAAACCTATCCAGACCAGCGGATTAGTATTGCCTTTGTTAATGCTAAAAGCAACTGTATGAGACCAACTACTCCAATCGGGTCTATCTAACTTTGTTCCATGCCAATGATATCTTGGAATATTTTCATTCGTTTGCCTATTAGGGAATAATGATGGATTAAAAATATTTATTAGTTTTTTTCGGATTTTTATAACGTATTTAAAATATTCTAATAATTCCAAATCTTGTTGACCATGTTCCCAATTCATCCATCCCAATAAATTATTTTGGCACCAAGAATTATTATTACCGCCTTGTGATCTTCCTATCTCATCACCCATAAGTATCATTGGAACACCTTTAGATATAAGTAAACTGAGAATAAGATTTTTTTGTTGTCTTTTTCTTAAATCATTAATTAATAAGTTTGTAGTTGGACCCTCTATACCATGATTCCAAGAATTGTTATGGTTATCACCGTCTCTATTTTGTTCTCTATTGGCAAAATTATGTTTTCTATTGAAAGTTACTAAATCTTTTAGAGTGAATCCATCATGTGAAGTAATAAAATTTATTGATTTTGGAAAAATATTATCTTCTTTATAAATAGATGGTGTCCCCTTTATTTTATCGCTCATATTCCACGCTGTATCTTTATCCCCCTTCCAAAATCTACGCAAGTCATCTCTAAAATGACCATTCCAAGTGAAAGTATTCTTAGATGGGAAATTACCTAATTTATATAAACCGCCACAATCCCATGGCTCACTTATGAACTTGATATCAATAAGTTCTGGTTCACATTCTATATCTTCAAAAATTGGAGGATTATCTAGCGGTGAAAGATTTTCTCCTCTTGATAGAGCAATTCCTAAATCAAATCTAAAACCATCAACTCCAAATTCATTCGCCCAACATTTTAATGATTCAATTATTAGTTTTCTAACTAATCCTCTGTTTGCTGCAATAGTATTACCGCATCCGGAGACGTCCTGATAATTTTTATCTTTTCCAATAAAGTAATAAAGATTCTCATCTATACCTTTCCAAGATAATGCTGGCCCTTTTGAATCACCTTCGGAAGTGTGATTGTATACAACATCTAAGATGACTTCGATGTCAGCTTTATGACATTCCTCTACAAATCTTCTAAATTCCTCTCTATTCTTTTCGGCGGATTCATTCGAAAGATACTCAAAGTGTGGAGTAAACCAATTGATTGGACTATAACCCCAAAAATTTTTTAGACCATTTGGGGCATCAGTAGGATCAAAACAAAAAATTGGAAGTAATTCAATAGTTGTAATGCCCAGTTCTTTGAGATAGGGAATTTTTTTTAAAAATTTCTTAAAACAACTTTCATCTTTATCAATTGTTTCAGTGAAAGCTTTGATATGAAGTTCATAAATAATTGTTTCTTCCCATGAATATTTCGGTCT
>CACJAC010000026.1 GCA_902591275.1 uncultured Prochlorococcus sp.
GGTTGATAAAATTTTCGAAACTGGAAGACAATTTGTTGATGGAGTATCTGGTGCTAGGCCAGGAAAAAGAAGGAACTCAGATTTTCAAGGAATAACAAGTAAGAGTGTTAAAAAAGTAGGAAGATGGGTATCTGAAAAAGTGGATTTATTTTTTGATGAAGATAATGATGATTGGAATGATGAGAATTTTTATGATGATAACAGTGATATTAAAACATTTTCCAGAGAATCAAATTCTTATGAACCTGCTAAACAGCACTCAAAAAGACCTTTAGAAGCAGTATCTCTAAGGCAACCAAAAAATTTACAGACTACTGAGCAAAAAAAATTACCTTATGTGAAAGAGAGTAAGGACGAAGATTGGCCAGATGAAATGGATTTCAAAGTTGAAAGATGGCAAAGAGCTTCACAAAAAGAGAATAATACTTCTAGAGATCAATCAAACCAACAAGATCAATCAAAATCAAGAAATCTTCCTAGATCAAGAAGAAGAAGAGTATAGTTTCTTAAATTCTTTAATTCCTGAATAGCCTAATAAAGTTTCTAAATGTGGATTGAATACTTCTCTAATAATTGTTAGGGGCTTTTTGTTTCGAAAAAATCTATAATTTCTTGACCAGAATGGACCTTTCAAACAAAATTGATCCTCTAACCAATTTGAATTAACAAGTGAAATTCGGTCAACTTCTCTAAACAATTCTGATCTGTCTTGAGTCAAATTCTTCCAAATTGGTTCTTCTTTGGCTTTTAAATTTTCATTCACTTGTTCTGCATTCCACCAACTTTCAGCCCATGCTAGGTTTTTATTATTGTTTTTAATCCATACTTGTCTTCTAATTAAAGGCCCATTTAACTGATTTAATTCTTTAGGACCTTCTTCAACGAATAGAGGATCTACTTGCATTGAAATTAATTTAATTTTCGTCTCTTGATTAGTTAAAAGCTGTAAATGTCTAGTTGGACTTCCATCCCCAAGCAGCATTAATTTCCATGGACCAGATATTTTTGGTAATGAATTTTTCACTAAAAAAGTAGAGGCTTTTTCTTCCCATAAAATTTTTGGTGAGTTAAAAAGTTTATTATTCAGTGCTTAGACGGAATTCTTTTAAGATGATAACTTTTTTTCGACAAAAATATTTGCCTTTTCTTTTTTTATTTCTCTTATTTTTAGCCAAACAAGTAATGCAGTTAAATCAGCTTTGCTAACCCCAGGAATTTTTGAAGCATCACCAAAATTTTTTGGCTTTATCTTATTTAAATTTTCTCTAGCTTCTAAAGATAATGTCTCTATCTTTTCATAATTTATTTCTTGAGGCAGAGATTTAAAGCTTTGACGATTTATTTGTTCTATGTTGTTTTTTTGTCTTTTAAGGTAACCCTCGTATTTAATATCTATTTCAACTCCTTCCTGTATTGAAGAACCTAGGTTTCTTTCATTCAAATTATATTTAATTAGATCTGAATAATGAAAATTTGGTCTTTTTAAGAGTTCTTTCAAAGTTGTTGAGCCTTTGATTTTTGATCCCGTTTCTAATTCTATTTTTTTTGATATTTCATCGGTATTTTTTAAACGAGTATTATTTAATCTAAATTTCTCTTCTTCGAGGAGGTTCATTTTTTCTTGATAGGCCGACCATCTTTTCTCATCAATTAGCCCTATTTGATAACCTAATGGTGTTAATCTTCTATCTGCATTATCTCCTCTGAGAGTTAACCTATATTCACTCCTACTAGTTAGTACTCTATATGGTTCTTTAAGATCTTTTGTAATTAAATCATTGATCATTGTTCCTATATAACTGCTTTCTCTAGTGAAGATTATTGGGTCTTTTTTGTTTAATTTTCTTGTTGCATTGACACCTGCAACTAATCCTTGTGCTGCAGCTTCTTCATAACCAGTAGTGCCATTAATTTGTCCGGCGCTAAATAAATATTCAATTTCTTTCGTTTCGAGTGATGTTTGGAGCTGCGTTGCAGGTATATAGTCATACTCCACAGCATATGCTGGTCGCAACATTTTACATTCACCTAGTCCAGGTAAAGTTCTTAAAAGTTCTAATTGAATATTTTCGGGTAAACCTGTAGAAAATCCTTGTACATATATTTCAGGGGTATTAATTCCTTCTGGTTCTAAGAAAATTTGATGTGATTCTTTATCAGCAAATTTGACGATTTTATCTTCAATTGATGGACAATATCTTGGCCCCTTACTATCAATAAACCCCCCGTAAATGGGAGTTAAATGTAAATTGTCTCTAATTAGTTGATGTGTTTTGGTAGTTGTTCTTGTGATGTGACAACTAACTTGGGGCATATTATTTTTTATATCTGGGTCAAACGAAAAATATTTATCTGCTGCAGTACTTGGTTGAATAGCTAATTCATCAAAAATGATACTTCTTTTATCAACTCTTGCTGGAGTACCTGTTTTTAAACGTTCTGTTTTGATACCAATTTCGTGCAAATTCTGAGTAAGACCTTGTGCTGCTTGTTCGCCCGATCTACCAGCTGACATTGATTTATTTCCTATCCATATTCTTCCTTCTAAGAACGTACCAGCTGTGATGATGACTGATCTTGCTGAATAATAACTACCAAAGAATGTTTTTACACCCTTTATTCTTTTTTTTAAGATTTTTTTTGAGTTCAATCCAATTTGTTCAGTTTTTGCAATATCCAGTTCAGTAATCATTGCTTCTTTTAAAGACAAATTATCTGTATTTTGTAGTACTTCTATCATTTTTTTTGAGTATTCTCTTTTATCTGTCTGAGCTCTTAACGCCCATACAGCTGGACCTCTACTTGCATTTAATATTCTTTTTTGAATAGCTGTCTCATCGGCTAATTTACCAATAATTCCACCTAATGCATCAACTTCATGAACCAACTGACTTTTTGCTGGCCCCCCAACTGCAGGGTTACACGGTTGCCAGGCAATTCTATCTAGATTGATTGTAAATAAAGCAGTAGAAAAACCTAATTTTGCTGTTGTTATAGCGGCTTCGCATCCTGCATGTCCTCCTCCAATAACGATGACGTCAAAAGATTCATTTGTTGAGTGACGATCTTGCATTTTAGGAGCGATTTAATTAGCTAAATTCCTAAATCTCGTAAATTGAGGTTCAAATAATAATTTAACAGTTCCTACGGGTCCATTTCTATGTTTAGTGACAATGATTTCTGTAATTCCTCTATCTTCAGTCTCCGGATTATAGTATTCATCTCTATAAATCATTAATACTAAATCTGCGTCTTGTTCAATAGATCCAGACTCTCTTAGATCGCTTAACATTGGTCTTTTATTTGTTCTAGACTCAACTCCTCTACTAAGCTGAGATAAAGCTACTACTGGTACTTTTAATTCTCTGGCCATGCTTTTAAGACCTCTTGTTATTCGTGAAAGTTCTTGCACTCTATTATCAGGCGTTGATCCTTCCATCAACTGCAGATAATCAATCACAATTAATCCAAGTTCTTTTTTTTGTTCAGCTATTAATCTTCTGCACAGAGATCTCATCTCAAGAACACTTAAGTTAGGCTTGTCATCTATAAATATTGGTAATTGACCTAATGAATTGATACCCTCTCCCAGTAATGGCCATTCATCTTGCTGTAATCTTCCTGTTCTCAGCCTACCACTTTCTATTCCCACTTCCATAGAGAGCAATCTGTATGTCAACTGTTCTTTACTCATTTCAAGGCTAAATACACACACAGGTAAATCTTGAGATTGTGCAACATTTTTAGCCAAATTAAGAACTATTGAAGTTTTCCCCATTGAAGGTCTTCCAGCAACAATTATTAAATCACTTCTTTGAAAACCTTGAGTCATCGCATCAAGATCGTAGAAGTTAACTGGAATTCCAGCTACTGAAGTACCTAATGATCTTGACTCTATTTCATTGAAAGTACTTGTAAGGATTTCAGCTGCTTGAGTCAGACCTTTTGAAGGTTTTTCTTGACTGATTTCAAATATTTTTTGCTCTGCTTTATCTAGAACTTCATTAGTATCTTGAGTTTGATCAAAACCTAGTTGAACCACTTCATTTCCAGATCTAATAAGTTGCCTTCTCATGAATTTGTCGTTAATTAAATTAGCAACTTGTTCTATGGAAGCTGTAGAGGAAACATTTTCAACGAGTTCTACCAGTTTGCTGTTTCCTCCAATTTTTTCTAGTGATCCATTATCTGCTAACCAAGCACTCATTGATGTTAAATCAGTTGGTTTTCCCTGGGTATGCAACATTAATGCTGTTTTATAAATCTCTTGATGGGCATTTATATAAAAAGCTTCAGGTTTAATTAAGTCTGCAATTCTTCCGATCGCGTCTGGATCAAGAAGTATGCCACCAAGAACAGCTTCCTCTGCTTGAACGTTTTGAGGAGGAACTAATCCAGCATTTTCACTATTAAAATCCTTTTTAAAATTTTTATTTTGCCCATTATTAGGAAAAGGTACGGAAACCATATCTTTAATTGCTTAGATATATACTCTGGCTACTTTTCAAAATAATGCAACAAATTGATTAACTTGTTACTTCAATGTTTACTTCAGCATTTACTTCTGGATGTAATTTTATTTTTGCAGTAAAGGAACCTAAATTATGAATATCTGGAACAGTAATGTTTCTTCTATCAATTTCTTTTTTTGTAGCCGCTTCTATCGCTTCGGCAACATCACCATTGGTAACCGTTCCAAAAAGGACACCATCTTCTCCAACCTGTTTTTTGATAGTGAACCTGCCTATTGTAGATAATGCAGTTTGGAAATCTAAAGCTTCTTGCTTTAATTTATCAGCAGCGATTTTTTCTTTTTCTTTCTTCCTCTCAATTTGTTTAAGGACTGCTGGTGTGACATTCATTGCCTTGCCATAAGGTAATAAAAAATTTCTTGCGTATCCTGGTGCTACATCAACTAGATCTCCTTCTTTACCTAGCGATGCGATTGATTCAGTTAATGCGACTTGTACTCTTTTAGCCATGAAAATATTAAACAATATAGTTAATAATAAGACCTAGAGGGTAACTTTACTTTTTTTGCAAAACCAAATTTCGCAAGAATCTTAATATGTTCCCATGTTATGTCTATCTGACCTTTAAATAATCCTTGTTTTGCCGAATTAGGAAATGCATGATGGTTATTATGCCAACCTTCTCCAAAAGTTAATGCAGCAACCCATGCATTATTTTTAGATGAATCACCACTTTCAAATGGTGCTTTACCCCAACAATGCGTAGCAGAGTTGACTAGCCAAGTTATATGATAAACAACCACAAGCCTCAATGGAATTCCCCAAAGGACCAAAGCCCATCCTCCAACTCCTAATTTTTGACCTATTGCGTACAATGAAAGTCCAATAGGAATTTGTAAGAATAAAAAATATTTATTTAAAAATCTATAGTATGGGTCCTTGATTAAATCTGCACTTAGTTTGGGAACAGCTTTTAGTGCTTCTACGTCTTTAAACATCCAACCCATATGACTCCACCAAAACCCCTTTTTACTATTGTGATGATCTACTTCAGTATCTGAAAAAGAGTGGTGATGCCTATGTAAACCTACCCAATCTATTGGTCCATGCTGGCAACTTATGGCTCCACAAGTAGCAAAAAATCTTTCTAACCATCTTGGTACAATGAACGATCTGTGTGATAACAATCTGTGATATCCAAGGGTGACTCCTAAGCAAGCAGTTACCCAGTAAAAAAATAATAAAGAAGTGACTGCAGGGAGACTCCAAAATTTTGGCTGTAAAGCTATAAGGGAAAGAATATGTATTGCAATCATAAAAAATATTGTTCCCCAAGTTTTATGTAGTCTTGGAGGATATCTTTTTGAATGACTGGAAGGTTCCAGTAATTTTTCTGAGAGTTCTAAAACTTTTTCAGCTGGAACAGGTTTTTTTAATTTTGCTGTTTCTTGGAAAATTACTGAATTCATGATATTGAAATACTATTTTCAAAATTACCGATATGTAATATTATCATACTATACTATTGATAAGTTTAATTATCTGTGAGTCTCGGATATCGCGATAAATTATCCAGAGGTCGAAGGGCTATGGCCCATTTGATACACCTCTGGCATGAAAGAAATGGTTGGTCACACAGAGTATTGCCATTACTTTCAGAGGTTCTTGATTTAGGTAAAGTTCATAATTCGCAAATTTCTAATCTTAGGAATGGGAAATTATCTTCGCCAGGCCCTGAAGTTTTTCTTGCTTTAGCCCAAGTTAATACGATTCTTGATCAAGGCATTGAAAAAATCAGGGATCGTTTTGAAAGTGATTACCCAGAGTTATGGAAATCTTTGGAAGAGTCTGCATTACCTCTAAAAAATGATTCTGGTAATCCTTTGTCGGCGGGGGAGTTATTTGAGATATTTTCAGGATTAAAACCTCTACCTTCATCTTTTGACTGGTATATAGAAGATGAAGAAGCTTCTGCTTTAAGTGATGCTCTTTCAGTGCATTTTTGTCAGAATAAGGCTTGGAGGTCATGTAAAATTCAGGTAATGGAAGCCTATGCTGTTAATAAATCTGTCCGTAGAGAACGTTTTGCTGAGGTAATAGCAGGAATTAGAGATTATACGGCAGAAGAATTAGATGGAGAACTACTTGATTTATATGAGGCTTCAAAAAAACTTTCCTACTTCCAGGGTAGGGGACCTAACGCTTTTCTCGCAGAATTAAGAAATTTAGCTTCTGAAAAATATCATGAGTTTTCCTAATAAATGACACTAAACAATAATTTAAAACTGGCAGAAAACGCTGTTCTTTCTGTCGAAGAGAGTTTAAGTAAAGTTTTCCAAGAAAGGTCGAATCAGGTTTTCCAGAAATTAGAAAATATTTTGACAATTTTTAAGGAAGAAAAAGTTTCTACTAGTCATTTCAATCAATCTTCTGGCAGTGGTCATGATGATATATCTAGAGAAAAAATTGATGCGGTTTTTGCAAGATTTTTTCTTGCTGAAAAGGCTGCTGTGAGGATGCAATTTGTTAGTGGAACGCATGCAATAAGTTCTGTCTTATTTGGAATTCTTCGACCTGGAGATGTAATGTTATCTCTTACAGGACAACCATATGACACTTTAGAAGAAGTGATAGGAATAAGGGGAGGAGGAAAAGGCTCACTTAAAGACTTTGACATTGAATATAAACAAATAAATATCTGCGAGAATCTTGATTCTTTTGAAGAAAAAATTGTTCATTCTTTTGAAGAAAATTCATACAAATTAGTATTCATACAAAAAAGTTGTGGATATAGTTGGAGAAAGTCTCTTACGAATCTTCAGATAAAGAAAATTTGTAATATTATTCATTCTCTTGATCCTAATTGTATATGTTTTGTTGATAACTGTTATGGAGAGCTTGTTGAAGATAGTGAACCAATTTCTCAAGGGGCAAATATAATTGCTGGATCTTTGATTAAAAATTTGGGAGGAACAATTGTTCCTACTGGTGGGTACGTTGCAGGAGATGCAGAGTTGGTTGAGATGGCATGTTCTAGATTAACCTCACCAGGCATTGGTTCTTCTGCAGGAATAAATTTTGGACTAGGAAGATTAATTTTGCAGGGTTTGTTTTTAGCACCACAAATTGTTCACGAATCACTAAAAGGTGCTGATATGGTTGCAGCAGTCTTTAAAAATTTGGGATTTAAGGTTTTGCCAGAGCCAGCAACTTATAGATCTGATCTTATTCAGTCAGTAAGATTGAATAATCCTGATTTGGTACAAAAAGTTTGTCAATCTTTTCAAAATTCTTCACCAGTAGATTCTTTTCTGAATGTTGTTCCATCATCAATGGATGGATATGATTCAAAATTATTAATGGCAGGAGGTACCTTTATTGAAGGTAGTACAAGTGAATTTTCTGCTGATGCGCCTCTAAGAGATCCTTACAATATTTTTGTTCAAGGTGGTTCTCACATAGCTCACATCAAAATTGCATTAATTCGATTATTATCTGAATTATTAGAGGAAAAATTAATTTCAAAGGATTCTATACTTCCTTTATCTACTTAATCATGTCTTACAAGTTTCCAGACAACCTCAACTATGCTGATACTCATGAATATGTCTTGGAAGAAAATGGATTATTAAAAATTGGAGTTAGTGAATTCGCTATAGATCAATTAGGAGATATTGTTTTTGTTGAATTAGCTGATGAAGGGGCGACTTTAGAACAAGGCGAGACTTTTGGAACAATAGAATCAGTTAAGGCCGTAGAAGAAGTCTATCTGCCTTTTTCAGGGGAAATAGTATCTGTAAATGAAAGTGTTATTGAGAATCCAGAGCTTTTACAGAATGATCCGATTGGAGACGGTTGGTTAGTCATTTTGAAACCAAAATCAAAAGCATCAATTGCTGATTTGATGACTTCTGAGGAATATCAATCAAAGGTTGTACCAAAATAAGGCAAATTTTTTAAAAAGAGCTATTTTAAAGAAAAATATTTTAATATGACATCCAAATTTGGGTCTGATTTGTTTATAGATAGGCATCTTGGGTTAGGAGATAATGATGAAAGAATTATGCTGAATAAGCTTGGTTTTAATAATATTGATCAATTTATAAATCAAGTTATTCCTGAAGATATTCAGCTTAAAGATAAATCTTCAGAAATATTGCCCCAAGGTTGTTCAGAAATTGAGGCTTTAAACGAATTAGAAGAGATTGCGAATAAAAATACTAAAATGAGATCACTTATAGGCCTTGGTTATTATGACAACCATATGCCTAAAGTAATCCAAAGACATGTTCTTGAAAATCCAAGGTGGTATACATCTTATACTCCATATCAAGCAGAAATCGCACAAGGAAGATTAGAAGCTCTATTTAATTTTCAGACCATTGTTTGTGAACTAACAGGATTACCTGTCGCTAATGCATCTTTGTTGGATGAGGGTACTGCTGCTGCAGAAGCTATGGCCATGAGTTTTTCCGCAAGAAAAAATAAATCTTCAAAGGTGTACTTAGTGGAGTCAAATGTTTTTGATCATACTTTTAATGTTCTACAAACCAGAGCAAAACCTTTGGGAATATCCTTAAAACGCTTTACTCAAAGCAACCTTCCTAATCATGATGATGTTTTTGGAATGTTGTTGCAATTACCTGGTAAAAATGGACAATTATATGATCCTACATTCTTAATATCCAAAGCACATAGATCAGAAATTATTGTTACGGCATGTATTGATCCACTAGCACAAGTTTTGATTAAACCAATTTCTGAATTTGGTGTTGATGTAGCAGTGGGGAGTATGCAAAGATTTGGAGTTCCAATGGGTTTTGGTGGCCCCCATGCAGCATTTTTTGCTTGTAGCGAAAAATATAAAAGGCTTATACCCGGAAGAATAGTTGGGCAAACTCTCTCTAAAAATGGAGAAATGTCACTAAGACTAGCATTGCAAACAAGAGAGCAACATATTAGAAGGGAAAAGGCTACTAGTAATATTTGTACTGCTCAATCTTTGTTAGCCATAATTTCTTCTTTTTATGCTATTTATCATGGACCCTCTGGATTAACGCAAATTGCAAAGAGATTAGTTGAGTTGAGAATAAATTTGGAATCAAGTTTAGCTGCTTTAGGTTTTCATATTCCTGATGGGGTTAGATTTGATAGTGTTGATGTTTATTCTGAGCACTCCCAGAGGATCCATAATGAAGCTTTAAAAAATGGCTATAACTTAAGAATTTTGCCGCTGGGATCAACTATTGAAAATTCAACTGGCTTTGGGATCTCTTTAGATGAGCTTAGTAATGATAAAGAAATAAAAGATATTTTGACTTTTATAGCAAACCTTATAGAAAAAGAAGAAGATTTAGATCATATAAAGTTGGATAAAAAATTTCATCTTGAAAGTTTAGCTTTGAGATCAAGTTCATGGATGCAGCAAGATATATTCACAAATTACCAAAGTGAAACTGAATTAATGAGATATATATTCCGACTTGCAGAAAAAGATTTTTCTTTGGTAGATGGGATGATGCCATTGGGAAGCTGTACCATGAAGTTAAATTCTGCAGCAGAGTTAAATCCAGTATCTTGGGCTAATTTATCTTCCATTCATCCTTTTTCTCCACCAGATCAAACTAAAGGCTATTCAAAAATTATATCTGATCTAGAAAAATGGATAAGTGAGATTGTTGGTTTAAAATCAGTTTCTTTTCAACCAAATGCAGGCTCTCAAGGAGAGTTTGCAGGTTTATTAGCAATAAATTCTTATTTTGAATCAAAAGGTGAACTGTTAAGAAAAAAATGTTTAATTCCAAAAAGTGCTCATGGAACAAATCCTGCTAGTGCAGTTATGGCAGGTTTTGATGTGTTAACTGTTGAATGTGATGACGAAGGAAATATTGATTTTCAAGATTTGTCAATCAAGGTCAAGAAATTTGATAACCAAATAGGGGCTCTTATGTTGACTTATCCCTCTACTCATGGGGTTTTTGAACTACAAATCAGAAAGATATGTGATTTAATTCACTCTGTTGGAGGATTTGTCTATTTAGATGGAGCAAATTTGAACGCTCAGGTTGGATTATGTAAACCGGGGAATTATGGTATTGATGTTTGTCATTTGAATTTACATAAAACATTCTGTATTCCACATGGAGGTGGTGGTCCAGGAGTAGGACCAGTTGCTGCATCAGAAACTTTAAGCCCATTTCTTCCTACTCATTCTTTAATGGATAATAATTTAACTATTAGTTCCAATTACGTATCTTCTGCCAAGCATGGGAGTGCAAGTATTCTTCCAATAAGTTGGATGTACATAAAAATGGCTGGTCTTAGTGGTTTAAGGAAAGCAACTGCGCATGCAATTTTATCTGCAAATTATATTGCGCATTCTTTAAAGCATAAATTCAAGATCCTTTATAAAGGAAAAAATAGTTTTGTCGCACATGAATGTATTTTAGATTTTAGGGATTTAAAATCCAAAACTGGTTTGAGTGTAAATGATTTAGCTAAACGATTAATAGATTATAGTTTTCATGCCCCAACTATAAGTTGGCCTGTTCCAGAGACGATAATGATAGAGCCTACTGAAAGTGAAAGTTTGGTTGAATTGGATAGATTTTGCGAGG
>CACJAC010000027.1 GCA_902591275.1 uncultured Prochlorococcus sp.
TCTTAATAAAGGAAGGATTCTATCAACACTGATTAGTCCTCCCATGCAAAGAATTTGCCAAAGTAAATTATGAAGAGGAGTTAATTGAATCATAAATCTAACTCTTAAATTTGGATGTTTCTTATAAAACACTAAAGCCATTTTTGCTCTCTCTTTTTCTTGAGCTATTAATGCATCTATTTGTTCGCAATTAAATGGGGGATGCCAATGAAAACCTACTGCATTTGGACATTTAATTAATTTTGTCCCAATTTTTTTTAATCTTTCTCCAAGTTCTAAATCCTCCCAACCGTAAAGACTAAAAGAAGTATCAAATAATCCCACACTTAAAATCAATTCTTTTGATATCGCAACATTCCCAGTTGCAAAGTAAGCAAAAGAACTATCCATTATTTTATGTTTTTCACTCTGAGGATTTAGAAAATTAGATGTATTGATTACCGAGCCATAGGTAAAACATTTTTTATCATTTTTTCTCCAAGAGGCAAGTAATTTATCTACGTGGCAATTTAAAAAATTTTCTAAAACGATAAGATCACTATCAATAAATATAATAATTTCATATTTTGATTTAATTACTCCAAGATTTCTTCCAAGTGCAGGCCCTCCATGTTCTTGCTGAAATAGAACAACGTGTGGGAGATTAGCTTTGTTTTTATTTATCCATGAGGTTGTCCCATCAGTTGATCCATCATCAACTACTATTACTTCATAATTACTGATATTTAAATTTAATTTTTGATTCTCAAGCGCAAAGAGACATTTCTCTAATATAGGTAATCTATTGTAAGTCGGTATAACAATACTTACATTCATTATTATGTCTTAAATATGAGTATTATATCGAACTCCAAAAGATAAAAATAAAAGATATTCTCTAATCAGCTGCACCGCCATTATTTGCTGTACCTGAAACGTTTCCACCATCATGTCTTCCATCAGTTCTTAATTTCCTTTTTTTGAATTTTCTAGCATAGGCTCGATTACGTTCCTGCTTTTCTTTTTTTAGATTCCTTCTCTTAGACATGAAATTTTTAACTTTTAATTATATTAGCTCACTATGAGCACTATATATTTTACCATCTTCCATATTTAATATCCTATCAGCCATATCAGAAATTCTTGGATCGTGCGTAACCATAAGTACAGAACAATTTTGCTCTTTTGCTAGTTTTCTTAAAAGGGTTACTATTTCTCTTCCTGTGACGCTATCTAAGGCAGAAGTGGGCTCATCAGCTAATAAAAGTTTTGGGTTAGCAGATAAAGCTCGAGCAATTGCTACTCTCTGTTTCTGCCCACCAGATAAGTCATTTGGCAACTTTTTATGATGTTCTTCTAATCCTACTGCTGACAACCAATTCCGTGCTATTTCACGTCTTTGCAAATATGTTAAACCTTTTATTAAATCGGCGCCCATTTGGACATTTTGTTCTGCAGTTAAACATCTCAGAAGATTGTGACCTTGAAAAATCATTCCAATACTTCTTCTAAGAATCTGACGAGTTTTCCTTGATGCTCCATATAACTGATTATTTAATACAGTTAAATCTCCACTTTGACAGGTTCTCAAAGCACCAATTAAAGTTAGAAGAGTAGTTTTACCACATCCAGAAGGTCCTTTTAAAAGAACCAACTCTCCTTTATCAATATTTAAATTAACGTCATTAAGAACTTGTTTTTTATTCTCATTTTTTCCATAAAAGTGACTCAAATTATTTATTGAAACTGTTTTAAGGTTTTTTATATTATTTTTTGATTTATTAGTTTTAACCATTTATCTTTAATTATTAAAAAATTTCGGCAGGATCAGCGTCAACTAATTTACGCATCGCAACAGCAGCGGACCCCATACACATAACTAAAACTAATACAAAAATTAAAATTGTTTTATCTGAGTCCATTATTATTGGGAGTTTAGTAGAACTTCTTATAACTGAGTAAAGTATTTGACCAGAAAAATAAGCAGGTAAATAACCAAACAATGCCAACAAAAAACCCTCTCTAGCTACGACAAAGAAAAGAGACTTAAGCCTATACCCCATTGCCAATAAGGTGGCGTACTCTGGGAGGTGATCTGTAACGTCACTATAAAGAATTTGATAAACTACCACGCACCCTACAACAAAACCCATCAAGGCTCCCAGACTAAATATAAAACCTATTGCAGTACTATTTTTCCAATAATTCTTCTCAAAATCTATAAATTGTTTTTTTGTAAGAACCCTAACATCATTTGGTAGGGAGTTATTTAATATCCTTGAAATCAATTCAGGATCAGATCCTCTTTTTAGCTTTACCAAACCAATTTCTATACTGCCGGGAGGATTAGCAGGAAAAAGTCTTAAGAAGGTTTCTCGACTAGTTATCAAATTACCGTCTGCACCAAAAGATGGACCCAACTCCACTAGCCCCTCTACAATTACTCTTTTTCCAGCAACCTCAGTCTCAACTTTTTTATCAGATAAAAACCATTCTTCAATGGGTCCAAATTCAGGTCTAGATAGTTTGTCAAAAAGAACTCTTGATGGATTTCTCAATTTATAAGCTTTCTTTGAGAATCCCTCATCTAAAAGAAGTGAATCTGAGGGATTAAAACCTAATGCAAGTATTGATCTAGTTTTAAGATTTTCTGGATTTCTCCATAGTAAATAATTTAGATTAACAGGAGCAGTTTTTTCAACATCTTCTACTGCGATAGTCTGAATTAACCTTCTTATTGGGAATCCACTCATACTTATAGAACTTTTTGATCTGGGACTTATCAAAACAAGATCAGCATCTAGAAGTTTATGAATAGTCACGCTCGTATCAAATAATCCATCTCTAAAACCTAATTGCATAAACATCAAAATCCCGGCAAAACTGATTCCAGCTATGGCAACTGCTAGCCTTAATGGTTGCCTAGTTAATAACAACCAAGCTAATGGTATTTTTCTAAATTTAAAAAAAGAAAAACTCATTAGGGAATAAATTTTGCAATCACTTTCATTCCTGCATAGTTTTGAACTATATCTATAGAATCTTGATCTAGTTTTACTAATACCTCGATAATTCGTGAATCAGCATCCCCTGTCGGATCAGTCGATAAAACTTTTCTTTGTTTTACCTGGGGACTAATCCTAATAACCTTTCCCTTAAGATTTTTTTGGAAACCGCCATTCTCACTGCTCAATTCAACATTCTGAGAGATAAAGACTCGGTCGATGTCAGATTCATAAACCTCTATCAAAGCTTCCATTTTTTGACTAGAACCAATATCCAAAATCCCTTCATTTTGAGGCCTCTCTCCAACTCTCGTATTTATTCCAAGGATAAAACCATCAATTGGACTCCTTAGTTTTGAATTAAATAGATCTATCCTTATTTTTTTTTGATCTCCGATAAGGTTTATTTTCTGTTTTTGCAATTTTAATAATTCATCTTTTCTCTGTGAAAAATCTACAAAAGAATATACATCTTTGCTCAAAGCTGACTCATACCTCTGAATTTGATCTTTCTTAAGGATAATTTCTTCGTTAATAGTATTAATTAGATTTTCATTTCTTTCAAGATCAGCAATTAATTTTTCTCCATTTTCAAAGATTGCCAAGATATCACCTTTTTCTACGAAATCTCCTTCAATTACTAAAATTTCGACAATTCGGGGGGAAGAGCCAAACTGACTTGTTGGAGCTGCCAATTGCCTAATCTCTCCCGAAGGAGAAAGTTGACCTAGTGCAGCAACAGCTGTTATGGGAGGTATGAAATCTGGAGTTATCTCCTCTTTAAATTTTGAATTAGATTTATTATTTCCAGAACAAGCAATAATCCCAAGAGACATTGGTGTAAATAATAAAAAATAAATAAATAAATTTTTTAATATTTTTAATTTCATCAAAAATCGAAGAGTACTGTTTTTATATAGTTATTGACCCATTTTTCATCAAAATATTTTAGTAGCACCATACTAGTCTTTTCATTTTTCATTTGTTGAACGCAATAATTTTTTTGAAAATCTATTCTCTCTTGGATAATTTCCTCATTAACATCCGTTGTAGCTTTCTTACTTAAATTGATCAAAATAGAAAGATATTGATCCACAACTCTACAAAAATCATTTTTTTCAGATTTATTTTTTAAGGAAGCAAAAAATACATTATTAGAAAAAATCCCTCCCCATTTTGGAATCTCTCTCAAAGAGGTAAAAGAACTTTTATCAACCTCAGACAATAATTTTTCGTATTTCAAACCTTGGTTTTGTGATGCCGGGGATAAATCAACAATGGCTGCGGATACATTATCATTTATTTTTACCAAATCCATCCCAAAAATTGGTATGTCAAACTTTGGATCAGGAAAAAAAACGCAGTGTAATATCTTAAGATTATTTGAAAATTCTGCTACTTCAATATGTAATTTTCTAAAACCTTTTGCTTTATGAAATTCATTTTCAATATAAAGTTCTCTGCCTATTTCTTTAGATATTATGTTAGTCAGTTTTGGATCAATTTTTATACTCGCAAGGCCCTCAAGCATGGATCTATGCTCTCTAATATTTTGTAATAACTTCAAAATAAGAGGGTCAGTTAATTTTGTTTTAGTTAAAGATTCAGACAACAAGGCTAAAAAGTACCAAAATAGAATTTAAAGAGAGAACTAAAATGAACGTAGGAGAAGTTAACTACTATACCCATTCAAGCAAAACTAGATGTGTGTTTGTGGATAATAAAGAATTGCCGCTTATAAGCATTGATATTTGGTGCAAAGCAGGTTCTTCATTTGAGGATGTCGATAAAAACGGCACTGCTCATTTTCTAGAACATATGATTTTTAAAGGATCTAACAAAATAATGCCAGGTGAGTTTGACCATAAAATTGAATCACTAGGCGGCTTAAGTAACGCTTCAACAGGTTATGATGATGTACATTACCATGTCTTAGTTCCACCCAGTAACTTTAAAGAATCACTTGCTCTTTTGACAAATATTGTCGTTGCTCCAGATTTTAATCGTGATGAATTTATAAAAGAAAAAGGGGTAGTTATTGATGAAATAAAACAACAAAATGATCAGCCTGAAGAAAGATTATTTAATTATTTTTTGAAAAGGGTTTGGTTAAGTCCTAATTATGCGAATTCGATTCTGGGAACTGAAGATAGTATTAAAAACTTGGAGATAAATGACCTTGTGAAATTTCATAGCAAACATTACACTACAGAAAAAATTTGTGTTGCAATTGCTGGGAATCTCTCTGAAGAAATTTATAAAATTTTTGAAAAAAGTCATCTATCTGGCATAAAAAAAAGTCCAAATTTAATAAATCTAAAAAATAAACCTTTTTTAAAAATTAGGAATGGCAGAGAGTCAGTTAAGTTTGATAATTTAGAGTTTTCAAGAATATTTATGGCTTGGTTTATCCCAAACCTAAATAATCAAAAAAATATTATTGGACTAGAGATATTAGCATCAATACTCTCTGTTGGAAGAAACAGCAGATTAATCAAAACATTAAAGGAAGATAGTAATCTTGTTGAATCGGTATATGTAGATGTAAATGCTGGAGAATTAGGCGGATTATTTGTAATAGAAGCAAGTTGTGAGTCCAAAGATATTGATTTAGTAGAAAATCAAATTAATAAAGCAATAGATGAGATCTCAAATTGTAAAGCTTTGGCTTTGGATGAAATAAAAAAAGCAATAAATATTGTGAAAAGTAATTATATCTTTAATTTAGAGACATCTACACAACTCTCTTCATTCTTTGGAAATGAACTTCTTTGGGGTAGGAAATCTTCAATCAATAATTTAGAGAATCATTTAAAATATTGGAATGACTTGGAAAACTTCAAAGAGATCACAGAATATATCCGTGGAGAAAAATTCACCTTAGTTGCATCCCCCGCTTAATGTTAAAAAAATATTATTTAAAAAATAAAAAAAGGAATTTTTCAACCGCTTCAATTTGGATTAAAGGAGGCAGTGATGTGGATAGTGTCGGCAAAAAAGGTATCAACAAAATCCTCAGTTCATTACTTACCAGAGGATGTGAGGGTTTTAATAATTTCACCTTTTCAGAGTATATTGAGTCCTATGGAGCAGAATTAAATCAAGATGTATTTGAAGATGGTATTTCAATAAGCATTAAATCCCTAAATGAACATTTCAGCAAATTATTCCCTTTATTAGAATTAATAATTAATAAACCAACTCTCTTAGAAATTGAATTTCAAAAAGTAAAAAAACACTCAATTGACTTTATAAAAAAAGATAAAGAGAATCCATTTAATATCTGTTTTGAAAACTGGAGAAAAATTGTTTACTCAAATCATCCTTATGCCTTTAATACAAATGGCAATGCAAATGATGTCTCAAAGATTACCTATGAAGATGTTTTGCTTGAGTTTAAAAATTTCAAAAGTCGAGATAAGTATTTAATTTCAAATAATTTAAAAATAAATGGAGTAAGTATAGAAACATTAGAAAAAACCCCTTTAGAAGAAAAATCAAGAACTAAAAATCACGATTTAAGTCCTAACAATAGATTTGATTACATTAATAATGATTCAAATCAAACAATAATAATGATTGGGGACCAAACTTGCTCCCGAAGAAGTAGTGAATATTTGCCACTTAAGGTTTTGGAATCATATTTATCTTATGGAATGAGCTCTGCTTTATTTAAACTTTTCAGAGAAAAACATGGTATTACTTACGATTTAGGAGTTTATTATCCTATTAGGAGTGGGAATGCCCCATTTTTAATTTATTTATCAGTATCTAATAAGCAAGCCCTTTTTGCTTTTGAACTTTTGTCAACACTATTGAAAAATTTACTTTTTAATCCGTTGACTGATGCTGAAATATCTTTAGCAAAAGAAAAACTTATAGGTTCATTTCTATTAGGGAATCAATCACTAGATGAAATTTTACAGAGAAAAATACAACTAATTAGTTACGGAATTTCACCAATTTCTGAGATTGATTTAAATTCAAAGATAGAGGAAATATCTTCGTTAGATATTCTTAAGTTAACTTATAAATATCTTTCAAAACCTTTTCTAAGTATTTCGGGTACAGAAAAAATATGTTTAGAAATTTCCAGTAGATGGAAGAAAAACTTTTAGGTTAATTTTTTTCTATCTTATCAATATCAATTAGAAATGAACCTCTCCTAAACTTTACTTCAACAGTATTTGGGGATTTGATTGATAGGATTTCTCCAATTTCATCAATTGCCACGAGATCAGGTGGTCTTAACATCGGCATATTATCTGAAGTCTTCAAGTAAGACACTGGCGCAATCAACTTTACCTTATCGTTGATCTCAAATTTCATTTATAAATTGGATACACTAGAAAGTAGTATAAGCATAAAATTAGAGAAAATATCAACGAAATGCATTGATTCATTCTACAATCTTATAATTAACTTTCTACAAATTAATGAATCAGAAATTTAAAACATTAATTTTATGGGCTTTACCTATACTTTTAGTAATAGCGCTTTCCTACCAATTTTTATCTTCAAGCAATGTTGATTCACTTAAATCTAATGGGACTACTGTTGCACCAAGAAATTCTGCGGTAGCAAGAGTTAGTTACGGAAGATTTTTAGATTACATTAATTCAGGAAGGGTTACATCTGTTGATATTTTTGAAGGAGGCAGAAATGCAGTTATTGAGACAATAGATTCGGATTTAGATAATAAAGTTCAAAGATTGCGTGTAGATCTTCCCGGCTTAACACCAGAACTTATCAATATCTTAAAAAATGAGGGAATCAGTTTTGATGTTCATCCAGTTAAAACAGCCCCTCCTGCATTAGGAATTTTGGGTAATTTACTTTTCCCAGCCATCTTAATTGGAGGTTTAATTTTGTTAGCGAGGAGATCAAATGGAATGCCTGGAGGTCCCGGCCAAGCAATGCAATTTGGAAAAACAAAAGCAAGATTTGCAATGGAAGCTGAAACAGGTGTTGTTTTCGATGATGTTGCAGGTGTTAATGAAGCCAAGCAGGATTTGCAAGAAGTAGTCACTTTTCTTAAAAAACCAGAAAAATTCACTTCTGTGGGAGCCAGGATTCCAAAAGGTGTTCTATTGGTAGGACCTCCAGGTACTGGTAAAACCCTTTTAGCAAAAGCTATTGCAGGTGAGGCAGGTGTTCCATTCTTCTCATTATCGGGTTCTGAATTTGTTGAAATGTTTGTTGGTGTTGGAGCTAGTAGAGTTAGAGACCTTTTCAAAAGAGCTAAAGAGAATAGTCCTTGTTTAATTTTTATTGATGAAATCGATGCTGTCGGAAGGCAAAGAGGTGCAGGTATTGGTGGAGGTAACGACGAGAGAGAACAAACTCTCAACCAATTACTTACTGAAATGGATGGCTTCGAAGGTAATAGTGGCATAATTATAATTGCAGCCACAAATAGGCCCGATGTTCTAGACTCGGCTTTAATGAGACCTGGCAGATTTGATAGACAGGTAACTGTAGACGCACCTGATATAAAGGGCAGATTATCGATATTGGAAGTCCATGCTAGAAATAAGAAACTTCAAGATGACTTAACACTTGAAAGTATTGCGAGAAGAACTCCTGGTTTTACTGGAGCAGATTTAGCAAATTTATTAAATGAGGCTGCTATATTAACCGCCAGAAGGAGAAAAGACTCTATCAGCATTTCAGAAATTGATGACTCTGTAGATAGGATTGTCGCAGGAATGGAAGGTTCTCCATTAACAGATGGTAGAAGCAAGAGATTAATTGCTTATCATGAAGTTGGCCATGCTCTCATAGGTTCACTTGTTAAAGCACATGATCCTGTTCAAAAAGTAACCGTCATTCCAAGAGGCCAGGCTAAAGGATTAACTTGGTTTACCCCAGATGATGAACAAACGCTTGTTAGCAGGGCACAACTAAAAGCGAGGATAATGGGTGCTTTAGGAGGAAGAGCTGCTGAAGACGTAGTTTTTGGAAAAGGTGAGATTACAACAGGAGCAGGAGGTGATTTTCAACAAGTTGCTTCTATGGCCCGACAAATGGTTACCAGATTTGGAATGAGTAATTTAGGTCCAATAGCTTTAGAGAGTGGTAATCAAGAGGTATTTGTTGGTAGAGATTTAATGACTAGAAGTGAAGTTTCGGATTCAATCTCTAAACAAATAGATGAAAGTGTAAGATTAATGGTCAAGGATTGTTATAAAGAAACCTATGATATTGTTAACAAAAATAGAAAAGCTATGGATAAGATAGTCGATCTATTAATCGAAAAAGAAACGATAGATGGCGATGAATTTGTAAGTATTCTCTCTAAATACACCAATATTCCTGAAAAAGAAAGAACACCTCAGTTATTAAGCTAGATTTTAATAGGTTTCTTATCTAATACCAAATCAATTAAACCGTATTCGACGGCCTCGTTTGGTGACATATAAAAATCTCTATCAGTATCTTCTTTGATAGTGTCATAATCCTTTCCAGTTCTCTCTGACAATTCAGTATTTAGTCTTTCTTTTAAGAACAAAATTTCATCTGCCTGAATCCTTATATCACTGGCTTGTCCTCTAGCTCCTCCAAGTGGTTGATGAATCATTATTCTTGAATGTCTAAGGCTGCTTCTTTTACCTTTAGTGCCTGCGGCAAGCAAAAATGCGCCCATACTAGCTGCTAAGCCCACACAAACTGTATGAATGTCAGGCTTAACATGTTGCATTGTGTCAAAGATACCCAATCCATCATATACTGATCCTCCTGGTGAATTTATGTACATATAAATGTCCTTATCTGGATCCTCTGCTTCAAGGAACAATAATTGAGCAACAATTCTATTAGCAGTTTCACTAGTAACTTGTTCTCCTAAGAAGATTATTCTTTCTCTTAATAGTCTCGAATAAATATCAAAGACTCTTTCACTACCGCCAGATTCTTCTAATACTAAAGGGATCATAATAATATTTATCTGTTTATTAGATATTAACGATATTGAGTCAACATACGCTAACCTTATTAAGGTTTACATATAAAAAATTGAAAGAAAAATTGACTGTTTCAGATAGCAAAAAGTTATTTCATGAAAAATTCCCTTACGTGATTCCAGGTTTATATAAGAGAATAGTTGATGAAATACTTGTTGAACTTAATCTTCTGAACCATCAAAATGATTTTACGCAAGATTATCTCTTTTGTGTCGGTCTCACCGAAACATTCAAAGAATTAACGAAAGGATACAAACCTGAGAAACATTTAGATCTTCTTTTTGAATCTTTATGCAGCTCTACAAATTTTGAAGCTAAGGATATTAATGAAATATCTCAAAAATCTCAAAAGGAATTCAAGAATAAAACATCTAAGGATATTTTGAAATTATTAACAGAAAAAAGCAATTCTAAACTTTATCCCTCAAGGATTTTGAACTTAGCTATATATATATTAATTTCAAACGCTCAAGATCTGAAAGAGAAAGATGAATCAGAGACAAATAAGATGATGTCTGATATTTTTGAAAAATTAAACTTATCTGCTAATAAAGCAGAAAAAGATATTGGAATTTACAAAAGTAGCATTTCAAAAATGGAACAAGCAAAAGAATTAATTGAAGAGCTCAGGACTAAAGAAAAGAAAAAAGATCAAAAACAATAAAACCTATTTTTTCAATCTTTTTTTATCTTTCCAAGAGACATAGGATATATAAATTACAGCTAATGTTATGAATATTAGTAAAACAAACGATGTTAGGATTAAAAATTTACTTAAATATACTTCATAAGTCAAAAATGAAATCATATATCAATGGAACCATCACCATTTCTTCCCCAAACAACCATAGCAATTGAAAAAGTAAAAATTGCAGCCAATGCTGCCCAACCTATTTGAAAGATCATTAAATTTAATTCGCTGATATAACTAATATAAATATAACAGAACTACAAAACTTTTAATCATTTTAAAAGCTAAAGTTAATTTCTCAGAAATAAAATTTTCTCAATATAATAAAAATAAATCCAAATTGGGACGGTTAGTTTTAAATCATAGTACAAATATAGAAGG
>CACJAC010000028.1 GCA_902591275.1 uncultured Prochlorococcus sp.
AGTTCCATTTTTTGTAAGAGGTAAAGTTAAAACAAATACTGAAAAATACGCAATCTTGAGAGGAATTCCAGAGATAAGCGATGAGACTCTTTACGATGCCAAAGCATATTTCAGTTAATTTTTTACTAATAAACTATAATTAAGTCATGAGTATTTTCACTCATAATCTAATAAATTTAATCCTAAAAATTCAGTTATAAGAACATATTTCCAGCTTTTAATACAATTAAATACATATTTGTTTAGAAACATATTTCATGTGTATTTGCGCTGCAAGAATATAAATAATAATGTGTTTTAAGCTTTAAATGACAAGTACTATAAATAGACCTCTTGATGGGGAAGGAAGTGTTCAAGTAAAGCAGGATCCAAAAATAAATATTGAGGAAGGGGCTTTAGTTATTGCCGTGTATGGGAAGGGTGGCATCGGCAAATCAACTACATCGTCAAACCTTTCTGCAGCATTCTCAAAATTAGGTAAAAAGGTTCTACAAATTGGATGTGATCCGAAACACGATAGCACTTTCACTTTGACGCACAAAATGGTCCCTACAGTTATCGATATTCTCGAAGAGGTAGATTTTCATAGCGAAGAATTGAGGCCAACCGATTTCATGTTTGAAGGTTTTAATGGCGTAATGTGCGTTGAAAGTGGAGGTCCCCCTGCTGGGACAGGATGCGGGGGATATGTAACCGGTCAGACAGTTAAACTATTAAAAGAACATCATTTATTAGAAGATACTGACGTTGTTATTTTTGATGTCCTAGGAGACGTCGTTTGCGGAGGATTTGCAGCTCCATTGCAACACGCAAATTATTGTTTAATTGTTACCGCTAATGACTTCGATTCAATATTCGCTATGAATAGGATTGTCTCTGCAATTAAAGCAAAAGCAAAAAATTATAAAGTCAGATTAGGTGGTGTAGTCGCAAATAGATCAAAAGACACAGATCAAATTGATAAATTTAATGAAAGAACAGGTTTAAAAACCATGGCTCACTTTAAAGATGTCGATGCCATTAGAAGATCAAGACTAAAAAAATGCACTATTTTTGAAATGGAACAAACTGAGGATGTTATTGAAGTTCAAAATGAATATTTATCTCTTGCCAAAAATATGCTGGAAAACGTAGAACCTTTAGAAGGTAATCCACTTAAAGATAGAGAAATTTTTGATTTATTAGGATTTGATTAGTCTAAATTAATCTAATCCAACCAATTGGCTTGTTAAATCATAAGTTTGTTGCGAGGTCTTAGTATCAATTATTCTTTTTGACAACTTTTGAGAAAAAGCTTTTCTGCCAGTTTTCTGACGATTTCCCCAGCTCCAATGGACTGATGGTTTAGCAAATTCTTTATAAGTTGCCACTTGAGCGACCCTCTCTCCTGCCAGTCTTTGTGAAACATATCCTTTTGTTATGAATTTTTGAAATATCGGGAAAAGGAATCTAAATAACCAAGGTGTATCTCTAAAAAGTTTTGTATCTGCAACACATCCAGGATATAGAGAATTTACAATAATCTTCTCTGCAGGATATCTTTTTGATAATTCCTGAACAGTCACCATATTGCAAAGTTTGCTATCCTTATAAGCCTTACCAGGTTTAAATTTCTTTCCATTCGCCATACTTATTGGGGATAAAAAACCATTTTTGAATCCAGATAAATCTCCCAAATCAGCTGGGGCAGGGATGGGGATCCTTCCTCCAAGTTCTGAATAATTAGCCGTAACAGTTCCTAATACTGTAATTCTTGGCTTGAATACAATTGATTTGCTATTTAAAACAATTTCTCTTTCAGAAGATAGAATGTTTTCCATAAGTAGGTTTATCATAAGAAAATGCCCAAAATGATTTACTGCCATTGAGTTTTCAAACCCCTGAGCGGACCTTTCAGGTCTCTTTAGTCTCGGTTTATAAACTGCCGCATTACAAATAAGAGAGTTTATGGGCTTCTTAAATCTTTCTAATATTTCATCGCAACCTTTTCTAACATCATCCATGTTAGAAAGATCTATTTCTATAAAGTGAATATTTTTAACTTCCTCTTTTGTCAAGGATTCCTCAGCTATTTTGATAGCTCTTTTATTTGATCTATTAACTGCTATAACTTCCCATCCAAATCTTAATAGAGGTTTTAGAGTATTTAATCCAACTCCTGAAGTTGTTCCTGTTATTAGGACTAAACCCTTAATGTTCTTACTCACTAGTAAAAAAGTTAATTGAAAAATAAAAAGTAGAATGATTCAAAATCATCCTTATTAACGCCATATTACTCTGATAATGTCCCTAGAAATTATTTGATCCTGATCCTTCATAAATCTTTGCTGACCTTCAGAAGAGAATAAATCATCAAACTTGTCTGTTAAAACATTAAATCTATATTTTTCGTATAAAAATGAGTCTTCAATTTCCCTTAATCTGGTCAACCTTACCTTAGAACTATAACCAAGCTTAATCAGGCTTATTATTGCTAAAAGGGAAAAACTAATTTTTATAATTAAAAAAATTAATGATACAAAATTATCCTGTTTCTGTTGTCTTTTTATAAATACAGACCTTAAATATTCGTTGTGGAAAATAGTATTTTTATAAAAAGATTTTGACAAAATAAGTACTAGATATATTTTACTGAATACATCAATTCAGTCTTACTTTATTATTACCTTATAAATTTTAAATTTTCTAATAGACTTTAGTTCCTACCTAAACTAATTCCTAGTCTTAATGCTAAAACTCCTGCATGCATAACAACTATAAGGCTTAATGCAATAAGATTTATTGTTTGAGTTGGCTCCATAGTAAAAAAATTATTTTCTATATTCTCCACCGAAAAGAGAAGATTTGAAACACTATTACAAAATGATGTTACGTAATTAACAAATTGAAAGAAAAAATTTATTGAAAATTATCATAAATAAACCTACAAAGTTAATTTTGGGAATTAAAAATCAGGCTTTAATTTTTTCAACAAATAATTTACCTGGATTTGATCAAATGGCTTTTGATTTAAATTCTTTAGATCAGACAATTTCGAATCCTGAAATAATTCTCACATTGAGGTTCTACTATTGGACTGGGGATTGGCTTTCAATTGGCTATCACCAAAAGAAAATTCCTCTTCATTGGAAAAACTTATTATCAAATGGTGAAATTAATATTGTTAGACGTCCCTCTGGAGGGGGGGGCTGTTCTGCATTCAGGAGGAATAACATATGCATTAACATTTAAAAAAACTTACTATAAAGTCTTAAGTTATGAAATGGTTAATAATTGGTTAATTAAAAGTTTTAGAGAATTAGGTCTAAACTTACAATATGGTAATTTACGAAAATCAAGCATTAAAACAAATTGTTTTGGGACTTCATTAATTTCCGATTTAGTTGATCAAGATGGGTTTAAGAGAATAGGTAGTGCTCAATTTCGTAAAAAAGGTGCATTCCTTCAACATGGAGAAATTCAAACAAATCCTTCAAGAGATTTGTGGTTCAAATTATTCAAAGAAGAAGCTCCACCGAAAGTAAATTTAAAACAAACAAATGATGAAATAGTTCAACATTTGAGAAATTCATTCCTGAAAAATAAATCAAATATAAATTTCAAAAATATTGCCATAGATAATAAAAAATAGAAAATTTTAATAACAAGAATTATTAAAGATCTCCTTTCTGCTTCATTGAAATAATTATTCTAGGCAATTCAATTCCTAAGGGATAATGATTTTTAAAGTTTAATTTGTTAACAATATCTGAAGGCAAATTAAAACCTAATTTATTTAATACAAAGTTTCCAATTTTTGACCTATCAATTATCCCTAGAGGGATATCTGCACTATTGAGAACCAATAAAAAACCTTCACTTGTTTCTTCAAGTCTTTCTATAGTTTTCCATAATTTATCGTTACAAGATACACTTACAAAACTATCGATTGGTTTCTTAAAATCTCCAACGAAGTTCCTTTCCCATCTTTTTAAGGGAACAGTTTTTAAAATATTCTCGTCAATAAAACCAATCCATCTACCATTATTCGTAACAAAAAAATATTTATCTGATGCATCCTTTTTATTTTTTATTAATGTATTAAATACTGAGAAATTTGAATCGTATTCAATTTTTCTCAAAGGCTTTAATTTGATCTCAGAAACATTACTAAATTTAAGTATGTTTTCAATTTTAAAAAATTGACTTTCAGATTTTGAAGAATTAACCCCAAACAAGCCCAAAAAAGAAAGAATAAAACCAAAGTAAAAGTTAAATCTAAATAAACAAAGTATCCCAAAAAATAAAACAAAAAAAGATAATAATAAATTTACTTTATTGAGGAAATTTCTTCCTTTATTTTTACTCCCTGAAAAATGCCAAATAATACTTTTTAATAAATTCCCTCCATCTAAAGAACCAACTGGAATCAAATTTAAGAAACCTAAGAATAAATTAAATATACCTACTCTAGAAATTACATTAACTACTATTTGTTCTTGAGATGCACTGTTATTACTAATTAAAAGGAGGATAGATGCTGTAGCAAAACATAAAAGAGGTCTAACAATTGCAATTTTTATATTACCTAAAGCAGTTTGACAATACTTATCTATTTGTAAAATTGCTCCTAGAAAATAAAAAGTAATTTTTTTTATTTTTACACCCTGATTAAGTGAAACAAAAGTATGAAAAACCTCATGAAAAATAATTGAAGATAATAAGAAAAAAGAAGTTAAAAATCCTATAATCCAAGATTCTTTAATATTAAAAATATCACTAGAAGTTAAATTAACCTGATTACTTATACTCCATGAGAATAAAAAGAGAATAGCAAACCAATAAGGATGAACTTTAAAGGGAATTCCCCATATTTTGAAAATTTGCCAACTTCTCAAAAATAATCTCCGCTATATTAAGCAATAATATTAATTTTACATACAGGCTAATAATATGCCCAAGAGTAATACTTTAATTAAAATTTGTGGCCTAACTTCAGAAGAACAAGCTCTTCAAGTCGCACAATTAGGAGCACATGCTATCGGCATTATTTCAGTGGAAGAGTCACCAAGATATATCTCAGCTGAAATTAAGAAAAATATTTTTACAACCTTAGGAAGGTTGTATCCAAAAATCGAGAGGGTATCAGTTGTACAAAATTGTCCAATAGACTTAATTATTAAAAATTTCTTAGGGAAACCAAGTGAAACTATCATTCAACTACATGGAGATGAAGATATTGATTATTGCAAAAAATTAAGGGAAAAAATTCCCAATATTGGCCTATGGAAGGCTTTCAGAATAAAAACGGAAGAGGACATAGATAAAATTAAACCTTTTGAGGATTTTGTAGATGCGATACTACTTGATTCTTGGAATAAAGAAACTTATGGAGGTTCAGGGAAAAAAATAAATTCTATCTATCTAAAGAATTTGCAATTTAGCAAACCATGGTGGTTAGCTGGTGGAATATCAATTGAATGGATTGATGAAATCCTCACTAATTTCGAACCAGATGGATTAGATATTTCAAGTAGTATTGAGATATATCCGGGTTTAAAAGATATTAAAAAAACAGAGGATCTTTTTAAGTTTTTAAAAAGAAATTAGTAATTATTAGTAGCGGACTGCTGTTTTACAAGCTCAAAAAATTCTTGTTTTAAACTTAGATCGTGTCTAAAATCGCCTCTCACCACAGAATTTATCATACTTGTATTTGGTTCTTTTACTCCCCTCCACTTCATGCAATAATGTTGGGCCTTTACAATAATGCCTAAACCTTTAGGTTCACATAATTTTTCAATTTCATCCGCAAGGATCATTACAGCTTCTTCCTGTATATGAGGTCTTGAAAAAACCCAATCAGCAACTCTGGCAAATTTTGAAAGTCCTATGACTTTATTACCAGGTTTAATACCTATCCAGCACTCTCCTAAAATTGGAACTAAGTGATGTGAACATGCTGATCTTACAGAAATTGGGCCAACTGTATAAATTTCATCAAGATTCTTGTCATTAGGGAAACTTGTAACTTTAGGTTGTTCATGATATCTGCCTTTAAAAACTTCATTTAAATACATTTTTGAAACTCTTTCAGCAGTTTCTTGAGTATTGTGGTCATTTTCAACGTCTATTACGAGAGACTTTAGTAAGTCTTTAACTCTTGAGGCTACTTCTTTTTCTAAAATTTCTAATTCACCAGGATTTATAAAATCAGCAATATTATCGTTAGCACTAAATCTTGTCCCAGAATTCTTAATTCTGTCTCTTATAATTTCAGAAATTAGTTTATTAGTAATCTGGTCGTCAAAGTTTCTAATATTATCGTTGGGTAATGTAGAGGTCATAAAATTTTAAACAGAAAATTGTATGCAACTTAATTAACTGTATCTTCCAAAAGCTTAATTGCTCATATACTATATCACATTCTCTTGTTCAATCGGGTTCAAATAGCACTAAAAAAAATCACTGTTTTAAGATTAGGCAGATCAACAGAATGTTTAAAAGGCTCCACCAGAAGGCATCAAAGTCAAGTCTTCGATCAATTGTGATTCAGGTTTTTCAGCCATGTAGAGAATAGTTTCTGATACCTCTTTTGAGGAGAGCATAGAAGTTCTATCAAAATCAGAATTGATTGATTCAGAGTCCCAGAGAGGAGTATTTACTGAACCAAGAGTTATTGTGCACGCTCTTATTGAATTAGATCTCTCCTCCTCTCTCAAACATTTAGTAAACATAGCTAGTGCGGATTTTGAAACACAATAAGCTCCCCATTGGGGGAATGCATTATAAGAGGCATGACTACTAACATTAATAACTAAACCACCATTTTTTCTCATTTGAGGAATTATTGAACTGCAAATTTGAAAAACACTTGTGAGGTTTATTTGAATAGTTTTTTCCCATTGACCTATATCCATTTCAACTAAAGGGCCATTAAAGGCGCAACCGGCATTATTTATCAATACCGAAGGGCACCCATACTTCTCAATTGCCTCTCTAACACAATGCTCTATTTCTAGAGGATTAGATAAATCACATTTTACGAGGTTAATTTTTGATTCAGTGGTCAACAGCTCGCTCTTTAGTTCCTCCATTAAATCCATATTCCTGGAGAGTAAAATCAAATCCCAGCCAGCATTGGCAAAAGTAATTGCGGTGGATCGACCAATACCTTTCGTAGCACCCGTTATAAAAGCTAGTTTCAATTTATTCAGTTATTTGGGGGATTTCACTATAAATCTCTTCAATATTATTTGCTTCGATAAATTTACCTAAAACCCTAAATTTTTTGTATCTTTCCTCAATTAATTCTTCTTCAGGCATTTGCAGTAAAGCATTAAGGTGTTTCTCAATAGCCTCTTTTAGTGTGTTGCCAGCATCTAGTGGAGCCCAATTATTCCCACCAGAAGGTTCAGGTAATACCTCATCTATTATCCCTAATTTAAGTAAATCTTTACCTGTAATTTTAAGTGCTGATGCTGCTTCTGGGGCCTTCGCAGCGTCTCTCCACAAAATTGATGCACATGCTTCCGGACTAGCAACTGTGTAAACACTGTGTTCAAACATGAGTAGCCTATCGGCAACACCTATTCCAAGTGCACCTCCTGAACCTCCCTCTCCAATTACAGTAGCTACAATTGGAACTTTCAAACCAAACATTTCTCGAAGGTTTCTTGCAATCGCTTCCCCTTGACCTTGTTCTTCAGCTTTTAAACCAGCATAAGCTCCAGGAGTATCAATAAATGTAAGAATTGGCAAAGAGAATCTATTTGCATGTTGCATTAATCTAAGAGCTTTTCTGTAACCTCCTGGTTTTGCCATCCCAAAGTTTCTTACTACATTTTCTTTTGTGTCCCTTCCTTTCTGATGCCCTAACATCAACACTGGTCTATTATTTATCGAGCCTATCCCCCCAATTAGTGCCATATCATCGCCACCATTTCTGTCTCCATGTAATTCGATCCAGTCATCACAAAACATTTGAACAAAGTCCAAAGTACTTGGTCTTTGAGGATGTCTAGCTACCTGAATCTTTTGTGCAGGGGTAAGGGATTTAAATATTTCTTCTCTTCTCCTAGCAGCTAAGGTTTCAAGCTGTAGAAGCTGTTGACTAACATCTACCTCTGAATCTCGAGCTAATTCTTTAATTTGCTCTATCTGCTTCTCAAGTTCAACAAGAGGCTTTTCAAAATCAAGGAGGTAACGTTTAGCCATAATTTAGACAGTTAATACTTTAGGCTGCTTATCAAGTCCAATGGCGGAAAAACCATGCTTTAGAGAAGCTGCTCCAATAAATTCCATCTTTTCAAGGGAAATGTTATTTCTTCCCCAACTAAAGTTTGTATGACACTTTTCAAATTCCAAAATCATAGCTTCTGCGAAACAAGCAAACATCTCTCGCTGAGGATTTTGCATTTCTGCAAGTTCCATCATATTCCAACCAATATCATTGAAAAACTCTACTATTCCTCCTTTCAAAACATGAATATTTTCACCCTGAAATTTCTCATCAAGATTTTTGGGGTATCCACCATCAATCATTAAACATGGTTTTTTTAAGTTATCAGTATCAATTTCAATAGTTTTAGGCATACTTGCAACCCATACAACAATATCCGCCTGAGGCAATGCCTCATCTAAACTTGTTATAGTGCCACCATCTAATTCTTTTTGTAAAAGCGCTAATGGTTCTTGTTGTCTTGCTACCATAAGAAGTTCTGAAATCCCTGTTTTATTGATAAGCCATCTACAAACAGCACTACCAATATCACCTGTAGCACCAATTACAGCAACAGTTGCTTTTTTAAGGTCTATCCCAATGCGAGGCGCATTTATTTCTAGTTGCTTACAAATAACCCAGGCGGTATGAGTATTGCCAGTAGTAAACCTTTCCCACTCTAATGAAGTATTTCTAATTTGTTTATGCTGTAGAAGATTAAAATTCTCAAAAATAATAGAAGTAAATCCTCCTAAAGCGGTAATGTTAATCCCTTTTTTCTGAGCTAGTTCCATAGCATTTAGTACTTTTCTTCTAGCCGTTTTAAACCTAGAAAGCATTTCAGGAACAAAGCAGGAATCTATATAAGAACCTTCAATAGATATTCCAGTAGCACTCTTAACTTCTACATTTTCAACAAGCTGAGGAGGAGCAGTACACCAAACATCCAAGTCTCCATCAGCAATATGATCAAAGCCTAGCATCGAAGCTTTTCTTTTTGCATCTTCAAAACTGGTTGAGTGGCCTATTAACCCAAACATTTAAAATTTATAAATGGTTTCTATACGATGTTATGAACAATAGCACAGAGGTAACTATTTAAATAGGATTGATAAATTATTAAAATTCTTAATTAATTAGAAATGTTATTAGACGATAGCTGCCATAGCCATTCTTGCAATTTCTCTATTATCTAAACCAATTTCCATCAATGTATCTTGATAAGCAATCATAAATTCTTCCATTAATTCTTCTCTGTCCATAGCTAAAACTGATGCGTCATCTGCTACTTCATCTAACATCTTTTTAATTAACGGAAGATTAACCTTATTAGCTTCCATTAATTCCTCTTTACAAGTAGATAAATTCTCTTTAAGCCACTCTTGACCATAATTTAAATGAAGATATTCATCTTTAACCACTCCCTCTGTTATTTTTTTTGCAAAAGGATCTGCAACTCTTATGTAGACGTTATAAGCAGAAATTGCAAATGCTTCAATTAAGATAGCTTGTATTAAGAGACATGTCGTTAAATTTCCTTTTTCAAGAGCAACTTGAAAATTACCATGTAATTTAGAAAAGAATTTTTTCGCAAATTCCATATCAGCTACTACACCTAAATTTCTTCCACATGCAGTAAAGCCTTTTTTATGCTTCATTTCCATTCTGGCCAATTTAGTTAGCTCCTCTAACTCATTTGGAATTAAAGTTGCTATTGAAATGTAATTATCATGAGCCTCTTGCTCTCCCTCTATAACAATTGCATTAATTCTGCTGTATGCATCCTTGTAAGAATCTGTAGTGAAGTCGGGCAAATCTAAAGAAATCGGATTAGTCGATTCATCGATAGTTTTTTTATTTGATTCTAGAGTTTGCATGTCAGTAATCTTTAGCTCATTATGCATGAATATTACATGATTATAGAGAGTTTATTTAAATATCATGAAAATAGTTTCAATTGTTAAGTCACATTTTTTACTTAAATTTATTTAAGAATTGTTTGGCCAATCTGATTGCATCAGATTCATAATCAATTTGAACCAATGATTAATCAATAATTCCTTTAGATTATTCCCTAAAGACTCATTTGCGCCTCTACTATCTCCAATAACACCTGATTTACTGAAGTCTTCAGTAAGCCAAGCAGTAGGCGCGTTGCCCTCTAGGCTCCAGCCTTCAGGGATCTCTACTTTATTACCCTCATTTGGGCGCTCATCACCTACTAATTCTGGTTTCAAAGCCAGCATCAAACTTGTTTCAGCTAAAGAAGCATGAAGCCCATCCTCAATCTCAGTTTTTGTTAACAATTCATTCAATCCATTCACACCACTCCATAAGAAACAAGGAAAAACTGCCATCCCTGGTGCGACACTTCTTAGCTCTCTTGCTGCTGTATGTAATAGTGAAATTTGACCTCCATGTCCATTAATTAATATCAATCTTTTAAAACCCATTTCAGATAATTGGCCTCCGACTTCCTTTATCATTGAGGTTATTAAATTTGAGGAAAGTGAAATTGTACCAGCAAAACCCTTATGTTCTGGAGAAAAACCAATATATTGGGTTGGAAGTTTTTTTAATGGAATATCGGCAGAAAATAATTTGAAAACTTCGCTAATAATTTCATCAACAAAAATACTGTCTGTAGCAAGAGGCAAATGCGGCCCATGTTGCTCAACAGCGCCGAATGGCCAAATCACTGTTGATCTTTTGTTTTCTGCAACACACTCAATTTCTTGCCAATTTAAATATTCAAATTTATTAGGTATTGGTTTAAAGTTCATTAATTTTAATTTTGAGTACTAACATT
>CACJAC010000029.1 GCA_902591275.1 uncultured Prochlorococcus sp.
TTAGATCAAAAAATTTGGAGTGAAGCCGACTTAATATTTTGTGTTCAGACTCCATCAGATGATAATTTAACAAAGTTAAAGAAAGGCGCTGTTCTTCTTGGTCTTCTTAACCCATATGGTAATAAGGAGCTTCTTAGGATTATAGATAGTAATAAGATTTCAGCTTTATCACTAGAGTTACTTCCGAGGATTAGTAGAGCTCAATCGTCTGATGTTCTCTCTTCACAGGCCAATATTGCTGGATATAAAGCAGTTCTTTTGGCTGCAAGTGAGTTAGATAGATATTTCCCAATGCTTATGACTGCAGCAGGTACAGTCCAACCTGCAAAAGTAGTGGTTCTTGGTGGAGGCGTTGCAGGATTACAGGCAGTTGCGACGGCGAAAAGACTTGGAGCAATAGTATTTGTATCTGATATTAGGCCTGCTGTTAAAGAACAAGTAGAGTCCCTTGGAGCAAGATTTATAGAACTTCCTGAAGTTGAGGAAAAGCCAGGAGAGGCAGGAGGTTACGCAAAAGCTGTAACACCCGAATTCCTCTCTAAACAGAAGGCAACTTTAACTAAATATTTATCTGAAGCTGATGTTGCTATATGTACTGCGCAAGTTCTAGGTAAAAAGGCCCCTGTTTTAATAGACTCACCCATGATTGAAAAAATGAGGCCCGGAGCAGTAGTTGTTGATTTAGCAGTTTCTCAGGGAGGGAACTGCGAAGGAACAAAATCAAATGAAACTATTATCAAAGATGGGGTAAAACTTATAGGAGCGGGCGAATTACCCTCTTCAGTTCCTTATGATGCAAGTTCACTTTATGCTAAGAACTTAACATCTTTGATTACACCATTTATAAAAGATGGTGTAATTAAATTAGATAAAGAGGATGAACTCATTTCTGGATGTTTATTAAGCGATGAAGGAGTTGTTCTTCAAAGTAAAGTTTTTGAAAATTGAGGTTTTAAAATTATGTCTTTTATAAGTCTTCTTTGGGTTCTTTTACTAGGAAGTTTATTAGGTCTTGAGTTAATTGGAAAAGTTCCTCCTACTCTTCACACACCTCTAATGAGTGGAGCAAATGCAATTTCAGGAATAACAATGCTTGCAGCCTTGACTTTAATTGTAAAAGCAGAAGGTAACGTACCACTTTTAATCATTGGTTCAGTTTCTCTTGGATTTGCTCTTTTTAATGTTGTAGGCGGTTTCTTTGTAACTGATCGAATGCTCGCGATGTTTAGTCGTAAACCATCAAATAAGAAGTAATTTTTAACATGAATCTACCTGTAATCATTAAATTCGTTATTGACCTTCTAGCAGTACTTTTACTGGCTTTGGGAATAAAAGGATTGTCAAAAGTAAAATCAGCAAGGGATGCCAATAGATTAGCTGCATTTGCAATGTCCCTATCAGTAGTAGGATTAATTTCCTATTATTTAGGTACTTCTGGAATTTCTATTCAGTCTTGGATTTGGATAATATTTGGATCAATCTTAGGTAGTTTATTCGGAGCAATTCTTGCAAAAAAAGTACCTATGACTTCCATGCCTGAAACAGTTGCATTGTTCAATGGTTGTGGAGGAATGTCATCACTTTTAGTGGCCTTAGGGGTAGCTATTTTTCCTATATCGGGTGGCCAAGAAAATTTTGATTTTTTTAAGTCACTGATTAACGAAGTTTCAATATCTGTTTCTATATTTGTTGGCGCCATAACTTTCACAGGTTCAATTGTGGCGATGGCAAAGTTACAGGGTTGGTTGTCAACTCCAGGATGGACTCAGAGCAAAGTTAGGCATTTTGTAAATATTGTTTTTGCAGTTGCTTCCTTGATAGCCTTTTTTGATTTGATAAACGGCAATACAAGTTCTATTTGGCTTTTAGTTATAGTTTCTTCTCTATTAGGTATTGGAGTTACTTTACCAATTGGCGGAGCTGATATGCCAGTCGTTATATCTTTATTAAATAGTTATTCAGGGATTGCAGCAGCAGCAGCAGGTTTCGTTGTAGATAGTCAGCTTTTGATAGTAGCAGGCGCAATGGTTGGAGCAGCAGGCCTAATACTTACTCAAGTAATGTGCAAGGGTATGAATAGATCCTTGGTCTCAGTTCTTTTTGGAGGATCTTTATCTGCACAAAGTACAGCCTCTTCTGGTTCAGGAGAATATACAAATATAACTTCTTGCAGTGTTGAAGAATGTGCATTGACTTTAGAGGCAGCCAACAAGGTAATTATTGTTCCTGGTTATGGTCTAGCGGTAGCTCAAGCTCAACATACTTTAAGGGAAGTGACAAAAAAACTAGAACAAAACGGTATTGAAGTTGTTTACGCAATTCATCCTGTAGCAGGGAGGATGCCTGGACATATGAATGTACTTTTAGCAGAAGCAGATGTTCCTTACGAACAACTTAAAGAGATGGACGTTGTAAATCCTGATTTTCCAGCAACGGATGTTGTTTTAGTTTTAGGAGCAAATGATGTAGTTAATCCTCAAGCTAAAAATGATAGCTCTTCTCCTTTATATGGCATGCCAGTTCTTGATGTGCAGGAAGCAAGAACGGTATTTGTAATTAAACGTGGTATGAGTGCAGGTTACTCCGGAATAAAAAATGATTTATTTGATTTGCCAAATACCTCAATGGTCTTTGGTGATGCAAAAAAGGTACTGAATGATTTGATTGGAGAATTAAAGGATCTTGGGGTTGGGGAGAAATAATAGTATATCTTTTAGTTTTTCAGATTACGTAAAAAATTACCCATTTCGAGAAGTTTTTCCTTGGATAGGTGGCGACTTACAAACTTTGAGAGATACTTTTGTTATTGATTTTGGTAAATCAAAAAAAAATAAAAAAATATTCTTTCCGATTAATAAAATTCTTTCTAAAAAATTTGAATGTGATTATCTTCTAGGGTTTTTAGAATTACCTGAAAACTTAGACTCACTTAGGGGTTTTGTAATCGTTACACATGGTTTAGGGGGCTCAACTAAACGGTTTGGTTTAAGAAGAATCTCTAGGAAATTAGCAAATAATGGTTTTGGAGTTCTTAAATTAAATCTAAGAGGATCTGGATCTGCGAGATATTTAGCTAAAGGAAATTATTGTGCTAGATGCTCCAGTGATGTTATTTCAGCAATTAATTATTTTAAAAAATTCATTAATTTAGAGTTTAAAGATCTCATTAAGATGAATAATCTTCCAATTTACGGAGTTGGATTATCTTTAGGCGGAACAATTCTTTTAAATGCCTGCTTAGATTACGATGAAAACAAAAGAGAAAAACTTTTAGATGGCCTAGCCTGTGTGAGTAGCCCTTTAGATTTATCATCATGCAGTCTCTGTATTGAAAAATCTAGAAATTATATCTACCAAAAATGGTTACTTCATCGCTTAAAAAATCAGTTATGGGACGGATTTAATGATGAAGGCAAAATTCTTAATAATGAGAAATTAAGAAAAAAAATTAGAGCTTTAAAAAGTATAAGGGAATTTGATCAGAAATTTACAGCTCCAAGTTGGGGATTTAATTCTTTAGAAGATTATTATGTTAAAGCTTCTCCAATATTGAGAATCCAAAACTCAATAAAAAAATTACCTCCAATGCTTTTTATACATGCCAAGGATGATCCTTGGGTTCCATATAATGCAACTTTGAATTTAAGAGAAAAATTTATTGATAAATTTATTATTTTCATAACTGAAAAAGGGGGGCATAATGGTTTTCACTCTATTAATGGCTGCTGGTCAGACGAAGTCGTAAAGAACTGGTTTATTAGTATCTAGGACTATTTAAAAATGGTGTTTTTTTTAAAATCCATTTTTCTATTGGCTTACCATTAATAATATGTGAGGTAAAAATTTCTGAAATTTTATCTGGAGAAACTTTCTCGTACCAAATACCATCAGGCCACACAAGAAGAATTGGGCCGTTCTTGCATATCCTTAAACAGTCAGCTTTTGATCTTAATATATGAACGTTTTTTGTAGAGGGATCATTCTCAAATTTTTTTAAAGTCTTTTTCAGACATTCCCATGTTTTTTGACCTTCAGTGCCTTTAAAGCATTTCTGTTTTGTGGGTGTTGCGCATAGTAGAAGGTGTTTATTTACCTTTTTTGTCATTTTTAAATCCCATTTCCATACTGCCATTAGGCTAATTCTAGGGTATGAAACAAGTCCCCGTTAAAACTCTTATTTCAAAGGTTAAAGCAATCAGTATTGCTGTTAAATTCTGAGCTTAATTAAATAATTCCTGTATTAGTTCTATACAGAAACTGATAATGATTAGACTTTTTCTGAGATTTTTCTTAGAAATTACTTGTTTTTATTGATTTTTGTTTATAAAAATGTAGTTATTGGCACAAATTTTGGAACTTTAATATTTTGGGATCATATAAAGTAAAAACCTTATATGAGGAAAAATCATTTTCTTTTTCAAGAATCGGACCTGATATTTACGGCTCCACTCATCCTCAGAATTTATTATCTGAAATAAAGGAAAGAGCAGAATTTCTATATGAGTTATTGGACAGGCATGTAATTTCCATAGACCCCTTCAGTAAAGATTGTCTTCTACAACTTTTCAGGCTGGCGGCAAAATTCGAAAGTAATCCAAACAGATATATTTCCCATAACAGTCCCCTCAAGGGAAAGATACTCATAAATGCCTTCTATGAACCAAGCACCAGAACAAGGTTATCGTTTGATAGCGCATGGCACAGGCTGGGTGGCGATTCAATAAATATCACCGATAAAAGTTCCACTGGAATTGCCAAGGGAGAAACCCATCTGGATATTGCTCATATGTTTAATAATTACGGAGACTGCGTTGTCCTGAGAGAAAGTGACAATGAGGCGATCTTTGAAATGACAAAATCATTGAGAATTCCAATAATCAATGCCGGTAACGGAATCGATGAACATCCCACTCAGGCGATGTCTGATCTTTATACGATTTTTAAATGGAGACCGCATCTGGTTAACAAATCAATTGATGATAGTGAAAAAATAACCATTGGTATCATTGGAGTTCCATCACGTATGAGAACAGTCAGATCTCTTCTGAAATTATTCTGCAAGTTTCCATATTTTATAAAAAAAATTATTGTCATTTATGATGACAAATCAATTGATCAGAACGATTTATTTGATGAAGGCCAGCTTGAACAACTTATTGAATCTGATCTGAAGATTGAGCTGGAGACGGATATGGAAAAAGTATTGCCTTCTCTGGACGTTACCTATATAAATGCAATTGCATGGATGGGAGAAAATTATGAGGTTCATGGAAGTTCATTTAAATTGCACAGTGAGTTGCCATTTAAAAAAGATTCCATAATATTGCATCCACTTGCTCGTGGTCCTGAATTGTCAACATCATTGGATCAGACCTCAAAAAATTGGTATTTTGCTCAGTCAAGAGGAGCGGTATTTGTAAGAATGGCATTACTTACCTGTCTGATGGATAGAACAACAAGAGTGATGGATGTCGTTTAACTAGATGTGTGGAATAGGCGGGGTTTTTAATAAATCAAAAGATAAATCTGTTGAACCTCAGATTCTTGTAAATATGGCGGCTATTCAAAGCCATCGTGGACCTGACGGTTTTGGATATAAATTATCAGATGATGCTTCTGTAGGATTCTGTCATGCGAGATTATCAATAATAGATTTAAATGAAAATCGAGCCAGACAGCCTTTTATCGGTGGTGCCGAAAATCATATTCTGATGGCGCATAATGGTGAGTTTTATGACTTTCAGAGAATCAGGGCTGATCTTGTTGCACAGGGCGTAAGCTTTTCTTCAAAAAGCGATTCGGAAATATTGCTTAGGCTTTATGAGAAATATGGCATTGATGAATCATTATCTTATCTGCGAGGAGAATTTGCCTTTTCATTGTTTGATGCAGAACAGGATTGTCTTTATCTTGTAAGAGATCGTTTTGGGATTAAACCTCAATACTGGATTGAGACCGATGATTCCTTAATATTTGGCTCTGAATTAAAAGTATTATTCGCCCATCCATCAGTTGAAAGAAAATTTACGGGTGAAGGACTGGTTCATCAATTGATGCAGGTAATGGTACCTGGCTCTACAGCATTCGCCGGTGTTAAACAAGTTAAACCCGGATATATCCTTAAGGTCAAAAGAGTAAATAATAAATTTCAGATAACAGAGGAAAAATTCTGGGATATAAATTTCCCTAAGAAAAACACTTATGAAAGAGATAAAAGTGAAAAATATTTTATTGAAAATATTAGAAAAGAATTGTTGAGAGCAGTTGAATTAAGAATGGTCGCTGATGTTCCTGTCGGCTGTTATTTGTCCGGTGGAATTGATAGTTGCTCAATTTTGGGATTGGCTTCTGCCATAAGTCAAAAATCAGTAAAGGCATTCACGATTGGTTTCAGTGATGAAAGATATGATGAAACTTCGATAGCAAAAGAGATGGCTGTCGCCACCAATGCAGATCATGAGATTTTAAAAATAAATGGAGATGATCTGTATGGGAATTTTGAAAAGGTTCTATGGTTTACTGAAAGATCTATTTATAACACCCTTGCAATTGCAAAGTACCTTATGAGTAAAAGAGTGAATGAGCTCGATTATAAGGTCGTTATGACAGGAGAGGGCTCAGATGAATTGTTTGGAGGCTATCCCGCTTTTAGAAAAGATATGTATACCTATGGGGTCGGAATTTCTAATTCAGAATCTGAGAATCTTAAAGAAAATCTGGAAAATTCAAATGATATTTTCAAGGGCGCCATGCTAGCTAATGAAGAGATAAGTAATAAGTCTTTCAAGGAATTTTTAGGATTTACGCCAAGTTGCCTTCAACCTTGGCTTGCATGTGAAACTTATGCGAAAAGTCTAGTCTCAAGAAGATATAAAGAGATAACGGAAACTTATGATCCCGGGGCGGCAATTTTTGGAGAACTTGACCTTGAACAGTTAGAAAATAGATACGCAATTGATCAGGCTCAGTACGTTTGGATGAAGACTATGCTTGAGGGCCAAATTCTCACCTGGGGTGGAGATAGAGTGGATATGTCGAATTCAATGGAAGCTAGACCTGCATTTTTAGATCATCACCTAGCTGAAGCTGCCGTTGCTGTCCCCCCTGAATTAAGGATTAAAGACAATGTCGAGAAATATGTTTTAAGAGAAGCTATGTCAGGATTGCTGCCTGAATCATTATATAAACGAGAAAAATTTCCTTTCATGGCTCCCCCTTCCCATGCAGATAAAGATAATTTAAGTTCTATGCAGGAAATTGTGAATGAATTTTTAAGTCCTGAGAAGATAAGAGAATTTGGAATCTTAGATGAAACAGAAGTAAATAATTTGCTGAATAAATTTTTTAGTTCAGAGCTTGATGCCTCAGAAAAAGTACAGTTGGATGCAATAATCAATCATCTTTTAAGCGTTCAGATCTTATATAAGATTTTTATAATTGAGGATATCCCTGTTAAGGCTCAGAAGATAGCTGATAATTTGGGCTGGAAAGTTTGAATTCGTTTCTTAAATTAATTTCTGAAAAGGTGTAAACCAATACAGGTTTTATTTGAAAAATAAGAGACCTTAAATAGGTTTAAGTAATAGAAGTATGAGTTATAGCGCTGGGTTAAATATCCTAGAGCCACGTGTAATAAGTAGGGAGAGAATCCAAGACTTGATAAATTCTTTTTCTTCAATCGGAGCTTCTGAGAATGGTTCTGTTTCAAGAAGAGGTTTTTCTGATGAAGATATATATGCAAGAAATTTTTTTATGAAAACCCTTAAGGAATTAGGTTTGAAAATAAGAATTGATACTGCAGGAAATATTATTGCAAGATTAGATGGGCAAGATAATAATCTACCTCCCATTGTTACCGGATCTCATCTCGACACTGTTCCAAAGGGAGGTAAGTATGACGGAACTTTAGGAGTGATTGCAGGAATTGAAATTGCTTTTTTTCTTCAGGAAAATGACATTAAATTAAATAGACCATTTGAAATAATTGTCTTTGCTGATGAAGAATCGACAATGATTGGTTGTAAAGGCTTTACAGGTAATTTATCTGTTAAAGAAGAAGATTTTGTTACCAGTAATTCTTGCTCAATAATTGATAATCTTTCTCGGATTGGTGGAAATTGGCTTGAGATTAAAAGTGCGGCAAGAAGTAAAAAAGATATATTCGCTTTTCTTGAATTACATGTTGAACAGGGAAAGGTCCTTGAAGATGGTGGTTTGGATATCGGAATTGTTAATGGAATAGTTGGTCAAAAAAGAATAACCGTTAGGGTTAAAGGTCAGGCTAATCATGCAGGAACTACACCGATGTCAAATAGAAATGACGCACTTTTGGCCGCCTCTAAAATTATTGTTGGCATTGAACAGATAGCTAAAACTACTTCTGAAAGTGCAGTCGCAACTGTTGGTAAATTGAAATTACATCCCAATGCGGCAAATGTTATTCCAGGAGAGGCAGTATTCACAATAGATATGAGAGATTTGGATGAAGATGTGATTGGGAAAATGAGCTTAAGAATTGAGAATCTATGCTCAGAAATTCAAGAACGTACTGGATGCGTAGTACAGATAGAACCTCAATTTGAAGTGATCCCCACTAAGTCATGTCCTAAATTAGTGAGCTCTTCATTTCATGAATCTGAAAAGTTGGGATTTAAAACTGGAATCTTACCAAGCAAAGCAAGTCATGACTCACAAGAAATAGGAAGGATCTGTCCTATGGTTATGATCTTTGTCCCAAGCAGAAATGGTCTGAGTCATTCCTATAAGGAATATACTTCTCTTGATCAATGTGCTAATGGTATTGAGGTTTTATTAAATACAATATTTTCCATTGATAAGAATTTTTTAGACAAGCCTCTAATGATATAAATGACATTTTCAATTATTGGTTTTGATCCTTTAAAAAATAGATTTGGTGTTGCAGTTTCTTCTTGCCATATAGCTGTTGGCTCAACAGTTTCATTCGTTAGATCACAGGTTGGTGCTGTTGCAACTCAAGGGCAAACTAATCCTTATTTAGGAATAAGAAGTCTTGAGTCACTCCAATCTTGCTCTGATTCGAAAATTGTTTTGGAAGATTTAATTAAAGAAGATTTTGGCAGGGAAAAAAGACAGGTTCATTTAATTGATAAGTATGGGAGAAGCGCATGCTGGACAGGTCAAGAATGTTTTCAGACAAGCGGACATATTAGTGGAGAAAACTTTTCTGTAGCTGGCAATTTTCTAGAGAATATTGAAGTTCTTGAGGTGATGGCTGATGTTTTCAAACAAAGTGATCCAAATATTAAATTAGGGAAAAGACTACTTGATGCTCTTAATGCAGGAGAAAGTGTAGGTGGAGATAAACGAAGCCTCCGTTCAACCTCAAGCGCTCTAAAAGTTAGTGGAGAACTAGGCTTTCCTCTTTTAGATCTGAGAGTTGATTATCATGATTCCTCTGTAGATGAACTAATTAGAATTTATAAGCATAGTCAAAGTGAGTGGGCCCAGGAATGGAGAGACTCAATGAATGACCTGCCTGAAATGAATATGAAACAGGAATTTAGGGTTGCTTAGGCTTTTTCAAAGGAAAGAAGGATCTAAAAGTGATGGTCGATAAGAAAGTAAAAAAGGACTATCTTCGTTCTTAACTGCTGTAATAAGATCTTCTCCTGTATGCCAAATCCATTGTTGCTGAGGGAATCTTCCATCAATATCAACACTTGTCCCAACTGGAGGACCAAATCGATGTCTTAAACCAGCTAATACTTCTG
>CACJAC010000030.1 GCA_902591275.1 uncultured Prochlorococcus sp.
AACATTTTGACAACTTATTACAGGTGTAAATTCCATATGAATACCAAATTTGGCTCTCCATGGAGCAAAATGCTCGAAAATTTCTTTATCACTCTCTGCCTTACATAAACAAACTACTCTACCCTCCCCTGGAGCATGAACTCTAAATAACATTTCAAATTTATCTGTTTTATCTGATTTTGCAATTTCACCGTTTTCCCAAGCTTCTATAAATAATTGATAAGCTTTCACTTGATTCTCAATATCTGGGAATTGGCAGTCAGCAAGAAATAATTGCATTGGAAAATTCTAAAGATTACATTCATTATCCCTCAAATACTTATTTATTAATGTGACTGTTTGAATTTGAAGATCAGAAAAAGAATATTTTCCTAAATAAAGTGAGAAGAGAGAGTCTCAAGGAATTTTCCAATATCTTTTTTATATAAACTATCTGTGATCTTTAAAGAGAATAATTCATAATCATTTATATCTTTTTTTTTATCAAAATTAATATTTCCCTTTAATGAAATATTTTTCATGATTTTATTGATCACTATTTAAAATTTAAACAAAAATAAGTAAAAGACAAATTTCTTTACATTATGTTTTTTATGAGAAATTTCTAAAGCTAATAAATAATAATTAATTTATTTAAGAGTTAATTAATTTTCCTAGGATATATAAGAAAGAATTAGTTAAAGAAAAAATTACAGTTAATAAAGATGCAATAACGGGTAATAAATTGAACCACAATTGCGAAGTTGTCATTTTTGAATCAATAGGCAGAAAATTGGTTCTTTTTTTTATTCTTATTTGTAACCAAAAAATAGATAATGGATAAATAATTCTTGAGAAAGTAATTATCAATGAAGGCAAAATACCTTGTTTTGAATAAAGTATAAATCCTGAAAAAAAATATAAAGCCCAAATTATAACCCTTTGAATCAGAATTAATCCTTTGCTTTTGCCAGACATTATTAATTATTTTTTATAATTTTAGTCATTTTATATCTTTCAAAAAAAATGTTATTTATAATAACTTTTTCTTTACGTATAATTTTCCATTCATTTTTAAGAAATAATTCATAACTTATTAAACTTGCTTCAGTTGAAAGAGAATCTACACCCTCGTTTTTAGCATCATCTTCTAATTTATGAAGTAAGTTAGAGCCGTATCCTTTTCTTTGGAATTTACCTTTACAGTAAAATAAAGCAATTCTATCGGTGGGATATCTTGTGGCAAATGCAATAATTATTCCTTTTTTACTTAGAAGCCATCCTTTCCCTTTAGTTATTGACCTATCAAAATTTGGATTATTCCAAGCTTGGCTTGACCAGGCCCTTTTTTGCTCTTGACTATAAATTTTTTCATCTAATGATTTAATTGAATCAAAATAAACCTTCTTTAATTCCTGTTGATCTTTAATGGTAATTTGTCTTAAATTCATAAACAAATCTTTTATTTAGTATGCCTAGTAAAAATATAGTCGCAATCGGGGGAGGAGGGTTTGGACGTTCATTAGGCTCTCTTGAAATTGAAAAATATATAATTTCATTAATTAATAAAAAAAGACCAAAAATTTGCTTTATTCCAACAGCCTCTGGTGATAGTAGTTTGTACAAACTAAATTTTTATAGAGCATTTTCCAAACTTGATTGTATAACAAGTCATATTGATTTCTTCTCTAGAACAGAAAACTTAGAAGAAAAAATTTTAACTCAAGACATCATTTATGTTGGCGGAGGAAATACTAAAAGTATGTTAGCTGTTTGGAAAGAATGGAATTTACATAAAATTTTGCGAAATGCTTATGAAAAAGGAATTGTAATGAGTGGTGTTAGTGCTGGGGCAATTTGTTGGTTTAATAAAGGTATAACTGATTCTTATGCTAATGAATTAGCCATAATTGATTGCTTAGGCATAGTTGAAGGTATTGCCTGCCCGCATTTCGATGAAGAGAAAGAAAGGGAACCTTACGTTAATGATGTTATTCTGAGAGAAATTATTGAATCTTGTATATGTATTGAGGGTAATTGTGCCTTGCATATTAAAAATGATTTTGACTATTCCTCAATTGATTTTGGTAATGGTAGAAACTGTTTTAGAGTCACTAGGGAAAATAACATTATAAAAAAAGAAATTCTTTGATAAGAAAATATTTATAATATATTTTAGATCTCATCATTCTTAGAGATAGAAGTAAATTCAATCCCTTTGTATTTAACAAAAGATGCAGTCCATACTTCTTTGGAAAGATTGCCAAGGTATTTTAAAAATTGTTGCGTGTCTCCGTCCCTTATCCATTCAGATTTAATGAATGGAAGCTCTTTCTGCATTCTTTTAGGATGCATATGAACCAGCAGCAAACCTTTTTCTTCAGAAGCTCTTTTTAGAGCACCTTCATCACTTCTTTGAAACACTCTCATTAGAAGATTTAAAATTACCTCTTCTCCAAGTTTCTTGAAATTTTCTGATTCCTCTAAATTATCTTTAATTTCTTTACCTCCAAGAGGCATTGCTCTAACTAAGTTTTGCTCTATTAAAGCTATTGCAATTAGATAATCTTGGCTAGCCATATTCTAAAATAATACTTTTTGATATTCTAACCTCTCGAGTTCATGAAAATCTTTCATGGATTAAATATCTGCGATAAGAAGAAAGGAAATAATTTATTAATTATTTTCCTATGAAATTAATACTTTGTTTTCTATTTATATTATTATGAGGTTCTTTGTTCCTATTTTTAGTGATTTTTGCAGGTCTTTATTTATCTTGGCCCGATCTATTAATACCAGAAAATTGGAATTGTTTTAATGAAATTATTGCAAAATCTGCAGAAGAAAAAATTTCTTTCAATACTGCATTGGAGATTTACCCTCAGTTAGTTGCTAAAGGCTAAAAATAAAAAAAGTCTTCAAAAATAATAATCGTAGCAGATGCGTGTTTTCGTTATTATGTTACAGGATGAATTTTGAATATTAAATAATGAATAATAATACAAGATTTGAATTGTCATTTAAAAATATTTCTCAGTTAGAAAATAAACTTAATTTCTGCAAATTAAACAAGATAAAAAACATCAATATTCCATGTAAAGGAAATATAAAGAAGGATTTATTTAATTCAACTATTAAATATATATCTAAAAACTATAATGAATTTAATGTGACCTATCACTATAGTCTCTATCATCAATATTCAAAAAATAAAGAAAAATCATATCAGGATTTTTTAGATTTTGTTAAAAATTCTCACATTAATAGAAATTATGAAATTCTGCTCGTGTCAGGATCAAATAAGAAAAAATACTTTGACTCAGTTGATGTATTAGATTATTTAAAAAAAGAAAAAAATTTAAAAGTTAAATTAGGTATAGCTTACAATCCATACTTGAAAAAATATTATAATGTATCTTCAGAAAGAGAGAGGTTCGAAAGGAAAATTTCAACTGGATTAATAAATTCAATTTGGTTTCAATATGGCACAGATATTAAAGTTCTTCAGAATGAGATGAATTTCATCAAGAACATAGCAAAAGATGAAAAATTAAATCTTTTTGGAAGTTTATTTATTCCTTCTAAACAATTTATAGCGCGGTTTAAATTTCGTCCTTGGAAAGAGGTATATATATCAGAAAAGTGTTTATATGCCTTAGATAATTTTTTTGATTTCACAAGCGATTTAGTTAGTTTTTATAAAAATAATAATATTACTCCTGTAATTGAAACTGATTTTTCAACATCAGAGAAACTTGATTTTGTTTATAGTTTTTTAGAAAATGAAAGATAATTTCTGTCAATATTAAACTCATGAAAAGTGAATTTACATATGACTTATTAATAATAGGTGGAGGTATATCTGCATCTGTTTTCGCTTCGAAGTATCTGAAAAATAATATTACAAAAAAAGTTGCATTAATTGAAATTGGTCGTGGACTTGGAGGGAGATCAAGTACAAGAATAAGCAAAAGATTTGAAGGATGGAAACTAAACCATGGATCTCCAAATTTTAATATATTTAACAGTAAAAATAATCTTCTATTAAAAAGTTATATTGATGAATTATTGGAAAATAAATATATAAAAATTGACGACTCTGATGTATTTTTTCTAAATGAAGATTCTAATTTAGAAACCATAAAAAAATCTGAATTCTCTTGTGGTGTTAATTATCTATCTTTAGATTCCATGAGTGAATTATCGAAAAAGATAATTGAGTCAAATAATTTAAATGGGAAAATTGATTTTTTCTTTGAAACTTTAATAGTTGATTTGAAGTTTAATGATAAGGAATGGCTACTGACATCAAAAAATGGCGACAAATTTAAGTCTAAATATCTTATTTGTTCAACTAATTTGTTGTTACATAAAAGGTCATTGAAAATATTAAACATAAATCAAATTCCATTAAGAAAAGCCATTCCTATAAATCATGATAAAAAAATAGATTTGCTATTAAATTTTTTAGAAGAACAAACATTTATTCCTAGGTTAACTTTTTTAATTTATACAAATGAAAATTATAGTTATAAAGATTTTTATTCTAAAAAACAAAGGTATTTTTATTTAAACAAAAATTTAGAAAAAAAATATAAATTTGAAAGAATTATTTTTCAGCTGCAAGATAATAATAAATTAGGAATTGTAGTACATTCAAAAAATATAGAGTTAATTAATTCATATCTAAATGCAAAAAATGAAGAGGTTTTTAAACAAAAAATAATTACAAATTTCAATAAACTTTTTGAAGATAATTCTGTAGTAAATAGATTAACTTTTGATGAAAAAATATCTATCATGAAATGGAGAGCTTCACAGCCTTCTGGTATTGCTATCCCATTATCTTTACAATTTAGTGAAAAATATAGAATTGGATTTTGTGGAGACTGGTTTAAAGGAGATGGATTTGGCAGAATTGAAGGCTCAATTTTAAGTGCTTTAACATTAGAGAAAAAAATTAAAGATTTAATTAAATAATTTTTTCAGAATGTGGTCTAGAGCAGTATTCTTTTCAATAAGAAATTTAGTTCTATTATTTTTTATTGTATTAGGGTTGAATTTTTCGTAATAAATGTCCCATGATTTTAAGAAATCATTTTCAGCTTGTTTTTTATCCTTCCCCCTTTCTTTTACATCTCTTTGGACAACTCTCTTCATGCACTCATTTTTTTTAGTTTTTATTTCTAAAAAATAATAATCGGTCTTATTTAAAGTCTTTGAGAATTCTTTAGCAAAAATACCTTCAACTATTAAAAAACTAATATTAATTCTTTCGTTTAAGATATTGTGAATAGTTTTCTTTTCGAAATTATAGTAACGATCGTAGATTGCAATCCCATTCTTATAAATATAATCAAAATCTTTTTTGAATAGTTTGTTATTAAAACTAATACTCCTATCAAAAAAACCGTCTATAAATTTTGATAGTAATTTACTTATTAATCCTGTCTTGTAGTAATTGTCGGTACTTAAAATAATACCATTTTTATTTTTTTGTATTATTTGATTTGATAAAGTTGTCTTACCGCTTCCAGAAGGTCCACTTATAAATATAAGTTTCATTTTTATGATCTGCTTTTTATAAAGATTTTAACTTTAGTTTTAATAAATACTTTTAATTTTTGAAATACATTTTTTTTTTTTTTATTTTTTAAAGTTGTATTGAATAACTTGCAATGGCTCTTAAGCTTGCATTAACATTAAATGTATGTCTTTATATAATTGTAAATAAATTATTTCTATTAAATTAGCTATTTTTTTATTATTGTTTTCACTTGGAATTTGATAATAGACTAAATAGAAAAGCTAATACTATTACTTATATTTTTAGCAATGATTTCTAAATTTCTCAGCAAACTAAAATCAATTCTCTTTAAAAGTTCAGTATCCCCTGAAACTCCTTTAAAGAAAGAAAAAAAAGCAGTTAAGTCTTTAAAAACTTCAAAAACAAAAACTAAAACTAAAGCTGTTAATTCTAAGAAAAATATTGAATCCTTAACCACACTTCCAGGTGTTGGAGCAAAAAGCGCAAAAGCATTGTATGAGGCTGGATATAAAACAACAAAAGCAGTTATTGCTGCTGATGAAAAAGATCTTCTTGCTGTATCAGGAGTTGGAATAAATCTAGTTAAGAAGCTTAAAAACCTTAAATAGTTATTTTTTATTTTTTGTTTTTTATTCTTTCTAAAAAAGAATTCATATTATCAAAGTTTCTACATAAACTTTATAAATTATAGTTTATCTTCTTCTTGCTTTTCTTCTCTGTTGCAATTTTCGTTTGTATTTTTCAATAGGAGTTTCGTGATGCCTTAGTCTTTTTAAATCCGCAAAAATTCCCGATTTAGATACTTGTCTTTTAAATCTTCTAAGGGCAGACTCAATTCCCTCATTCTCCCCAACTGTAACTTGTGTCAAAATTTTTCTAAATAAAATTTATTCTAGCACCTGAATAGATTTATTTAAACTTAAAGTCTATATTTAAGGGTTAATGGTTTATTTGACTAATTTTTTGCCCACTCCACAAATCTTTTTTTATTACTTTTTATATCTTGTAATGATTCAAAATAATATTTTTCCCAATTATCTTTAGGCAGTCCAAGAAATAACATTAGATTTAATGGGTATTCATCGCTATCCGAACAATTTCTAAAATCATCCCTAAATAAAAAGATTTCCTTTTTTAAAGCAATTGCCATACCTAATTCAATCATTACACCTTCATCTGGAGGATTTCCATTGACAATCGCAAAAATACAATCACATTCTTTTAAATCATGGAAATTACTAATTGCAACGTCATATGCCCATTCACTTTCTTGTTCTGTTAGTGGTTTTGCCCTCTCAAAAGGTTCAAATACCTCTACATTTAAATCATTGAAGATTTCAATAAATTCATTTAAGAGAGTTTTAATTTGTTTTGAAAATCCATATGGATTTGCCAAATATAATTTCTTTCTCAACTTAAACCTCTTTTTTTTATGTATTCTTCGCGGTCACTTTTTGAATTTAAAGAATTTTCCCAGGGAAAAACTATCCATTGGTTTTTTTTAGATATAAATACTGCATTCCACCATGTGGGTTTGATTTTACTAAATAATACAAAAAACATAGCCCCTTCAATATCTTTAAAGGTCTTTAATGTGTGACCAGTTTCATAAACATCATCTACTATTAGTGAATTTTTTATTGGTTCTGAAATTAATTCAATTTTTAATTTATGACTTAGTGCTACAGCAAGACATAATCCACCACGAGGAACACCATATATTCCAGAAAAATCCTTAAACTTACATTTATTAGCTATTTGCTCTACGCACTTATCAAAATCGTCCCATGTAAAATAACTTATCATCTTAATTTTTGTTTTTTTCTGTTGTAATAGCGTAATTTGAAGCAATAACACTTAAAAGTGCTACTACTTGCTCATTTGGACATTTAGTATTTTTTTTTAAATTTTCACATTCATTTATTATCTTTGCGTATGTATCCTCTACAATCCCGTTCATTTGATCGATACTAAAAGAATATTGTTTCTTCATTTTTTAATTATAAGTTATTTTATTTTTACTTAAATATCCAACGAAGTAAATATTTTTAGTATTAAAAGATAAAATTATTCCCACATGGGATCATTTAATTTATCAATTTTAAGTGAAGAAGGAACATAAGTATGTAAAGTTTCAATTTTTATAGCCCATTTTTTAGAGTTACCCTTTAAACTTTCGGTTTCAATTAGATTCGTTAGGGGAATCCTTTTTCTAACTTTAAGAAGTCCTAGACAAGCTTCCCAAGCTTCTTTATTTTTATAAGTATCTAACCAAAAATCAAAAATATTTTCCAATATTTCTAAAGGAATATCAAATGAAATTCCCATTGAAGGATTTCCAATTAAATAACTTTTTTTTCTTAGTTCATTTAATAAATTATTTACGTTTAAATTAATAGCTAAAAGGATATCTTTTGCAGATTCATTACCTATTAATTCTTTTCTATGGCAATCTAAAAGATTTTCATCCTCAAGAATATTTTCATCACAATTTTTTATTCCCACAATCCAAAAACCTTCTCCATTATTTAATCCACTAGCAAGAAATAGATATTGAGGTGAATTCTCCAAGATTTCAAATGATTTTTTCCATTTTTAACATTTTTTGCATCATATGAAAATAATTTTGCAATGCAATTAAAAAAACTCCTCATAAAAAGAAATTAATCGTTATGATTGGGATTTATAGCATGTTTGAATTAACAGAATTAAGACTAATGTTTTTAGATCCTACAGATTTGATAATCAATAATATAAATAAATACCTTAATAGTAATAAAATAATTAAAATTATTTTTTCTTAGGAAATAATTTTCCTATTTTCTCCTTTTGCAAGTATTCCTTTTTAGTTCTTAATTTTTTATCTTCTAGTGATTCTTTATTAGTACTTACTGCATAAATAATATAGAAAATCATTCCAGTAAATATTAATCCTAAAAAAATAATCAATATTCCTAAAGGTTCACTAGGACTGAAAATTTTGAGATCTAAAGCTGTATTTAGGGAAATTATCATAAATTAAGTAATTCCTTAAAAATTTTATGGAAATCTAATTGATTTCTTCGTATCCAAAAAATGTAGTATTGTCAGAGTTTTTATACCCATTAGCTGCTTCCTGTGGGTTTTGACTGTCAATTTTTCTTGCTTTAGCATGGATCATGTTAAATGGGAAAATTACAGCTCCTACGAAAAAATGAAGGATTAAGAAATCTGAAGGTAATCCATTTGTCCAGTCAGGAAAAAAAAGCAATGTCATCAATGATTCGTACATATAAGTAGTCGTATAAACCTCTGACTATTATTACTGAACTTAATGCAATACTTTTAATTTTTAATAAATTGAAATTTAATTTGCTTTTAATAATTATCAGACTTAATTGAAAAGACGATTCTAAAATAATATTATATTATTTATAAAGTATTGATTATTAGCTGTTGTTAAAATTCTTTTTTGGCTTACTTTTATTTATAATTTTTCAATTAAAACCTCCAGTAGGTTTAGCTTTTGATACATCGGACCCTAGTGTTAGTTTGCTACAAAATAGGATCTCTAATAATTTCTCTAAGAAATATTGCAATGCTATTCAAAATGGTTTTTCAAAAGATGAAGCAATGAAATCAGCTATTGTAAAAACTGAAAACATTATATCTTTTTCTTATAATCCGCAAAAAAAATGGATTGAGAAAAGTGACCTAGCCAATCAAATTTCATTGCT
>CACJAC010000031.1 GCA_902591275.1 uncultured Prochlorococcus sp.
TTAAAATAAATTTAAAATTTCTTAAAAGAAATTTTTTGTGTTTGAGCATGCAATCAACTTAAAATATTAGTTATATTATTTAAAGAATAAAAGAAACGATTTCAAACTTAACCAGTAAAAATACAACGAAAAACACTAATTCTTCAAAAACATTTAATTGGCAAAAAGAGATTAAAAATTACGTTGATCCGCCAAGTTTTTGGAATCCAACATTAGGTTTATTTTTTGGAGGTTATTTTCTTGCTTTTCTTGGCGTATGGCAATGGTACAGAGGTGTTTGGCCACTACCTTTACTTGTAGCTACTGCGTTTTTAGCTTTACATATTGAAGGTACTGTTATTCATGATGCATGTCATAAAGCTGCTCATCCAGTTCCCTGGATAAATCAAGCAATGGGCCATGGCTCAGCTATTCTGTTAGGGTTTAGCTTTCCAGTTTTTACGAGAGTTCATTTACAACATCATATTCACGTAAATGATCCCAAAAATGATCCAGATCATATTGTCAGTACTTTTGGTCCAATTTGGCTAATTGCTCCAAGATTTTTTTATCATGAGGTGTTTTTCTTTCAAAGGAAACTTTGGCGAAGATATGAATTACTACAATGGGGAATTGAAAGATCCATATTCCTAACAATTATCTTGGCAGGGATAAAGTTTGATTTCATGAATCTAATTTATAATCTCTGGTTTGGACCTGCATTAATGGTAGGGGTTACTTTAGGAATATTTTTTGATTATTTACCCCATAGACCATTTCGATCAAGAAATAAATGGATAAATTCTCGAGTTTATCCAAGCAAATTTATGAATTTATTAATAATGGGACAAAATTACCATCTCATTCATCATCTATGGCCTTCGATTCCTTGGTTTGAATACAAAATAGCTTATGAAAAAACTAAGCCTTTATTGGATAAAAAAGGCTCCCCTCAAAGGGTTGGAATATTTGAAAGTAAAGAAGACATTTTTAACTTTATTTATGATTTATTAATAGGTGTAAGGAGTCACAGCAAAAAGAGGGGGAAAATAAGAAAAATCATAAATTTATATCCAAGCTTTAAGATAAAAAAATTTTTATTAAAGATAGTCAACAAAACATTTATTGGAAGCAACTAACTTACTACTTACTCATTCATTAATAATTTTTGGTACTTTAAAATATTTATCTTCTCTCGATGGACCCAATTCTAAAAGTTCTTCATTGCAATCAGAATTTTTCGTTTCATCTTTTCTAAATGCATTTACAACCTCTATAGCTCTCGTTGTACAGGGGACTTCATCTGTATCGATTTTTTCAAGTTGTCTTATATAATCCAATATCTTTTCTAATTGTTGTGCATGATTATTAATTTCATTCTCGTTAAGTTCTAATCTCGCTAAATAAGCAACTTTTTTTACTTCCTCTTTAGTTATTTTTGTCATAAATTTAATATCTTTCTTTTTAAATAATAGTTTATTAAGAACAACTTATTTACATATCCTTTCAATTTCAAATAATTTAAAAAAATAATCACATCTTTTTGAAAATCAATATCAATTAATAGCCTTAATTATTTTTCTCAGCTAAATATGTTATTAGATAGATATTGAAAAATAGAAGAAAAATTCTTTCCAAAAAATTTTTTTTATCGGCACTCTAAACTTGTTGCTCCTGATTTAATAGGCTGTTACCTCATAAAAAAAAATAATGAATTAGATCAAGTTAAAGGGGTAATTGTTGAAACTGAAGCTTATTCACAGGAAGAAGAGGCCTGTCATGGCTACCGCAAAATGACTGAATCAAACAAATCATTATTTGGCAAACCTGGCACATTTTATATTTACAAATCTTATGGCATTCATCATTGTTTAAACATAGTTACTGATAAAGAAAATTTTGCGAGTGGTGTTTTGATAAGATCGGTTTTTATCTCTAATAAGAATGAAAGATTAGCTTCTGGACCTGGCCTAGTAACAAGAACATTCAGTATAGACATTTCATTTAACTCACTTGAAGTTCTTAATAACAAATCCTTGTGGATTTCTCCACGAGACTCCACTTTAGAAGAAAAAGATCTTATTCAAACTACGAGAATTGGCATATCAAAGGCAAAAAATATAAAATGGCGTTGGTATCTCAAAAATAGTAGGAGTGTAAGTAAAAGATTAAAAGGTGACAGAACACCTAAATTTCAATAATCATTTATCTTTTTAAGCGTAATGCAAATTTGGCCTCATAAACATATCCACACACTAGCTAATTTTTCAATTAAAGATTATGAGTCAGTATTTGAATTAGCTAATAGATTTGATGCACTAAAGAATGCAGGAACAAAAAAGATACCGGCCTTACAAGGGACTTTGGTAACGTCTTTATTTTTTGAAGCTAGTACAAGAACAAAAAATAGTTTTGAGCTTGCAGCAAAAAGACTTTCTGCTGATGTCCAAACTTTTGCGCCATCCTCCAGTTCTTTAACAAAAGGCGAAACAATAATTGATACAGCCATAACTTATTCTGCTATGGGGGCAGATACATTAGTTATCAGACATTCATCAAGTTACATAACCTTTGAGATCGCAAAAAAACTTGATGCAATAAATGCCAAGACTTCGGTTCTTAATGCGGGAGACGGATTACATAGTCACCCCAGCCAAGGATTGCTTGACATCTATACATTGATAAAATTCTTTTCCCAAAAAACACTGAATCCAGAGGTTTTAAATTCCAAAAAAATTTTAATAATTGGCGACGTTAATCATTCAAGGGTTGCCAGGTCAAATCTTTGGGCTTTGAGTGCATTCGGCGCCGATATAATTTTATGTGGTCCTAAGACATTAATACCTGATGAATTTATAAATTTTTTAAAAAACCCCGCGCCAAATCAAACAGAAGATCCTGTTAAATCAAGAGGTTCCATAACAATTTCTAGATCATTAGAAGAATCAGTAAAAATTGCAGATGCGATTATTGTTTTAAGACTCCAGAAAGAGAGAATGATGGAAAATTTACTAAGTAGCATTGATTCATATAGTTTAGATTATGGCTTAACCCCAGAGAAATTATCTTTAAATAATAAAGAAATTCCAATTTTACATCCCGGTCCCATTAACAGAGATATTGAAATTAGTAGCAAAGTGGTAGATCGATATCCTAATTGCTTAATTAATAATCAAGTTGCAAATGGTATCCCTATAAGAATGGCTTTGCTTTATCTATTACAGAAACATAACAAGTAAATTTATAGCAACTTAAGACTTTCAGTAAAGAAGCCATAAAATAATCCCAATCTTAAAGAATCTAATAAAAGTACTAAAAATTTCTTTTTCCTTTCAAATCTAAAATTTCTTCTCAAAACTATTAAAAACTCAATAAAAACTACTGATAAAAAAGCGGCTACAGGATCCATGAGTTCCACAACGGCACTTACCATACCAAGAGAACTTCCCAAAAAGTATCCGATTAAAAGTGTAATCAATGATATTGAATATCTTCGCCATGGATTACTAGCCCAAATACTTAATGTCTTAATATTTTCCACAATTTTTAGCTGAAATTTTGTCTTTTGAGGTTTAACAACCATTTTGCATAAACTAAGCCGCTTCAGAGTTTGATTGAATTTTAGTATTTCCATCTATTAATTCAAGTAATGCTTCCAACTGAGCCATTAACCCTCTTAATTCGCCTGGCTCAGGAAAAAGGTCATCTTCTTTTATTTCTAAATGCATTTCTCTGAGCTCTTGCCTTAAATAGCGTATGTGACTAATGACTTGCTCTCTTTTGGTTTGCGACATGATATAAATTTTTGCATAAACATTTTAAGAAAGAATATTTTTGAAAAGGAGATTTTGCATATTTATGATTGAGAATGAAGATAAATGACCTAACAACAATTTGAAAAGATATGAAAATTGAAAATTATCATATCCTTGAAAATATGTACTTAATTCTTATATCAATTTTAAATAATTACTTGAGGCTTTATTATTAGAGTATATTGACTTTACTCAATATGAAATTCATTTCTGAAAATAAAATAAGTGAGGAACTAGTAAATTCTTTTAATGAGGAAATGACCTTTGAGCTCGCTAAAAGGCTAGAGGAAGATAACTATAATACTCCATTTGAAGGTTTAAAAGACTGGCACTTACTAAGAGCTCTTGCAATCAATAGGCCTGAATTAACGACTAATTATACCCATCTCCTCGATCAGGAACCTTTCGATGAAAACTAAAAGTAAGGACTCCAAAATAAAAGTTCTTTTATTAATAACTGGAAGTATTGCAGCTGTAAGAGTTCCATTATTAGTTAGCCAATTAGCGAAAGAAAATTATGAAATAAGATGCGTTTTATCAAAAAATGCAGAAAAATTAATAAAGCCGCTTTCTCTTTCTATTTTAAGTAGAAACCCGTGCATTTTAGAAAATGATCAATGGTCTAATGGTCAATCAACACCTCTTCACATAGAACTAAGTAATTGGGCTGATATTTTAATCATCGCCCCTTTAACAGCGACAACATTAGCAAAATGGGTAACTGGAAATGCAGAGGGATTGATCCCAAGCATCTTAATAGCAAATATAAAGCCAATTATTGTTGCACCAGCAATGAATACACAAATGTGGCTTAATAAAGCTGTCCAAAAAAATTATGAGAATTTACAAAATTACGAAAATGTTTTGTCTTTGCAACCAAGTGAAGGTCTCTTAGCATGTGATGCTATTGGCATCGGTAAGATACCTCCCAATGATCTAATCCAATTAGCTCTTGAATTTATAGCTTCATATAAACAAAATGAATATCGCAAAGATTTACTTAATAAAGAAATTTTAATAACTGGAGGGTGTACTTCAGAGAAAATTGACGCGGCAAGACACATTACCAACAAAAGTTCTGGAGCTATGGGCCTACTTCTATCTCAAGTAGCGAGGTTCAGGGGAGCACAAGTAAAATATGTTCATGGTCCTCTGAAAATCGATAAGAATCTTACTGATGGAATAAAAAGATATGAAATTGAAACTAGTGTTGATTTAATTAGGGCACTGAATAATGAAATATCAAATTGCGATTATTTTTTCATGAATGCAGCAGTATCTGATTTCAAAATAACCTCTGATACTTCAGCTAAAATTCCAAAAAATCAAATTAATGCTCATTTAAATCAAAACTTTGAGCTCGTTCCAGATATCTTAAAAACAATTAGTAAATCAAAAAAAGATAACCAAGTTTTTGTAGGCTTTTGTGCTTTTACAGGATCTATCGAAGAAGCACGAATGACAATTAAAGAAAAGATTATCCAAAAGGGTTGTGATTATCTATTTGCAAATCCAATTGACCTTGAAGGTCAAGGATTTGGCTTTTTGGCACAAAATGAAGGTTGGTTATTCGATACAAAAAATATGGAACACTACATTAACAAAACATCAAAAATTGATTTAGCAAATAAATTAATAACCCAAATTATTTCATTAAAAAAATAAAAAAAAATTTTTAATTTGTATTTTTTTGTAATCTTAATCATTAAAAATAATGCAATAGCTTAAAATAATTCCAGTTTTTAAAATCTAAAAAGCTACGGGTTGTTTCGAGGATTTAATAGTCCTATCTTTTATGGTCCTTTCCCTTGTAATATCCCTACTGAACTTATTAGATGACCTTTAATCTATCGTCACAGAACTTTACTGCAACTTTAATTATGAGAATTCGTTCTTTCTTGGCTTTTGTTATTTCAATTTGTATAACTTTTGCTTTCGTACCTGTTAAAACATTTGCTTTTTCTGAAAGAGGAAATGCACAATTCACAGATGTTGTTAACACAGGAAAAGCTAATGATTGCCCTACATTAGACTCATCTCTTGGCGGATCAATATCTCTAGGGAATGGAGATAGCCTTAAAGGAATATGCATGCATCCAACAGAAGTTTATGTAAAAGTGCCAGGGACAAAACGAAAAGCTGCAGAATTTGTTTCTACAAAAATAATTAGTCCTAGAAATAACACCACAGTGACAGAAGTTTATGGAGATATAGATTCAGGAACTTTCACTGAAAAGGGTGGTATTGATTTTCAACTTATTACTGTATTAACTCCTGGAGGTTTAGAGGTCCCATTTGCATTCTCAGCAAAAGATCTTACAGCTGATTTACCTTCATCAATTGAGCCAGGCACTGAAATTAGTGGTTCAACATTTACACCTAACTACAGAACTGGTGACTTTCTAGATCCTAAGGCAAGAGCCAAAAATACTGGTGTTGAATATGCTCAAGGTTTAGTTGCATTAGGAGGCGATGACGAAGAACTTGCAAAAGAAAATATTAAAGTTGATGTAAACGGTACTGGCGTTATTACTCTTGCAATCAACAATGTAGATTCTGACACTGACGAATTTACTGGTACTTTTGAAGCAATCCAACCTTCAGATACAGATATGGGTTCAAAGGATCCACTTGATGTAAAAATAATTGGGGAGCTTTACGGAAGAAAGGCATAAATCCTACTTAAGAGAAAAAGGGGGTTAAACCCCTTTTTTTTTTTCAAAATTTTTCTTTATCAATTAAAAAAATGGAATTACAACAAAAAACCAAAACAGATACAAATGGACTAATACCGCCTTATGGAGGGGAACTAAAAAATTTAATTATCCAAGATAAAAAACTTAAAAATGATCTTATCTCTAAATCTACTTATGAGTTTGAATGTACCGAGAGAAATGCATGCGATGTAGAACTTTTGATGGTTGGAGCTTTTTCTCCATTGGAAGGTTTTATGGATGAAAATAACTACAATTCGGTAATTAAAAATAACAGAAATACAAATGGGTTGCTTTTTGGCTTGCCTATAGTATTCGATTCAAATAATGAAAAAGTAAAAGCTGGAGAGACAATATTGCTTACTTATAAAAAACAAAAAATAGCAGTTTTAGAAGTCAGCTCTAAATGGGAGCCTGACAAATCCTTAGAAGCTGAACTTTGTTATGGTACTAATTCTTTAGATCATCCTGCTGTTAAGATGATTTTTAACGAGAGAGGGAGATTTTATATAGGAGGAAGAGTTTATGGTTTCGAACTACCAATTAGAGAATTCCCCTGCAAAACGCCAGCAGAAGTTAGATCTGCACTGCCATTAAATCATGATGTAGTAGCATTTCAATGCAGAAATCCAATTCATAGAGCACATTATGAATTATTTACTAATGCCTTACTTTCAGATAATGTCTCCTCCAACTCAGTTGTTTTGGTTCATCCAACTTGTGGGCCAACTCAACAAGATGATATCCCTGGAAAAGTTAGATATTTGACCTATAAAGAATTAGAAGAGGAAATATCTGATGAAAGAATAAAATGGGCTTTTTTACCTTATTCAATGCATATGGCAGGGCCAAGAGAAGCTCTTCAACATATGATAATCAGAAGAAATTATGGCTGCACCCACTTTATTATTGGTAGAGATATGGCTGGTTGTAAGTCTTCATCAACTGGTGAAGATTTTTATGGTCCATATGACGCCCAGAATTTTGCGAATAAGTGTGCAGATGAATTGATGATGCAAACTGTTCCTTCAAAAAATTTAGTTTATACGAAGGAAAAAGGATACATAACAGCTGAAGAAGCTAAAGAATTTAATTATGAAATTATGAAACTTAGTGGTACTGAATTTAGAAAGAAATTGAGGAATGGGGAACCAATTCCTGAATGGTTTGCATTCAAAAGTGTAGTAGATGTTCTAAGAAACTCTTAATATTGTTTTATTATTAGTATTATAGATTTATTAAAGATTTTTTATCGTGAACAAACGTTGGAGAAACGTAGGACTTTATGTTCTAGCCGTTATTACTGTAATTTTCATTGGTACTTCAGTTTTTGATAAACCTAATACTGAAAGTTCTACAAACACCTTGAGATATAGTGATTTTATAGAGGCAGTACAAGATAAAGAAATCAGTAGAGTACTAATATCTCCAGATAATGCCACAGCTCAAGTTGTTGAAAATGATGGAAGCAGGTCTGAGGTCAATTTAGCTCCTGACAAAGATTTATTAAAAATACTAACTGAGAATAATGTAGATATAGCTGTAACTCCTACAAAATTAGCCAATCCATGGCAACAGGCTGTAAGTAGCTTAATTTTCCCAGTACTTTTGATTGGAGGCCTATTTTTTCTTTTCAGAAGATCCCAAAGTGGCAACGCTGGGGGTGGCAACCCTGCAATGAGTTTTGGTAAAAGCAAAGCTAGACTGCAAATGGAACCATCTACACAAGTAACTTTTTCAGATGTTGCAGGTGTTGAAGGTGCAAAATTAGAACTAACAGAAGTTGTAGATTTTCTTAAAAGTCCAGATAGATTTACCGCAGTCGGAGCAAAAATTCCAAAAGGAGTTCTTCTTGTTGGACCTCCTGGTACAGGAAAAACATTACTAGCAAAAGCAGTAGCTGGAGAAGCAGGTGTACCTTTTTTCTCAATATCCGGTTCTGAATTTGTAGAAATGTTTGTTGGAGTTGGAGCTAGCAGAGTAAGAGATCTTTTTGAACAGGCTAAAAAGAATGCTCCTTGTATTGTATTCATTGACGAAATAGATGCAGTTGGAAGACAAAGAGGTGCTGGTATGGGCGGAGGAAATGATGAAAGAGAGCAGACATTAAATCAACTCCTTACCGAAATGGATGGTTTCGAGGGTAATTCAGGGATAATAATTGTTGCTGCCACTAACAGACCTGATGTCTTAGATTCAGCTTTAATGCGTCCAGGAAGATTTGATAGACAGGTCACGGTAGATAGACCAGATTACGCTGGAAGATTACAGATTTTAAATGTTCATGCAAAAGATAAAACCCTTTCAAAAGACGTTGATTTAGATAAAGTCGCAAGAAGAACACCAGGATTTACTGGTGCAGATTTAGCTAATCTTTTAAATGAAGCAGCAATACTAGCAGCTAGAAAAGATTTAGATAAAGTAAGTAATGATGAAGTTGGTGATGCCATTGAAAGAGTTATGGCAGGTCCAGAAAAGAAAGATAGAGTCATCAGTGACAAGAAAAAAGAATTAGTTGCTTATCACGAAGCTGGTCATGCACTCGTAGGAGCATTAATGCCTGATTACGATCCCGTAGCAAAAGTTTCAATAATTCCTAGAGGTCAAGCTGGAGGTTTAACCTTCTTTACTCCAAGCGAGGAAAGAATGGAATCTGGTC
>CACJAC010000032.1 GCA_902591275.1 uncultured Prochlorococcus sp.
TGGATAAAGCTGGCTAATTTTCTTTTGCCATTTAGTTTGGTTTCCTCAAATCTTTCCAAAAAATGGTTGTCATCTTTTTTTTCTTCTAACTTCTTAAGAAGTTCCATATTTGTTATCCAGTTTGGACCAACTTCTTCTTCTAAAAGGTTCGATAGTGATGGATTAGATAGGGCAACCCATCTCCTTGGAGTAACTCCATTAGTTACATTTGTAAATTTTTCAGGCCACAGAGCAGCGAATTCAGGCAGAAGTTGTCTTTTTATTAGATCTGAGTGGAGAGCTGCAACACCATTTATGTGATGCGCTCCAATTGTAGCTAAATGAGCCATCCGAACTGATTTCGAGCCCTCTTCATCAATTATTGAGAGTTTTTGCAGGATTTTGTCATCACCAGGATAACGTAGTCTTAATTGTTGTAGAAATCTCCAATTAATTTCATAAATAATTTCTAAATGCCTAGGAAGAAGATCATTAAATAAATTTAAATCCCATTTTTCTAAAGCTTCTGGCAGTAATGTGTGGTTGGTATATGCAACTGAGGAAGTTGTGATGTTCCAAGCTTTATCCCAACCTATTTGATATTGGTCAATAAGAAGTCGCATTAATTCTGCAACAGCTATGGCAGGATGGGTATCATTTAATTGGACTGTCCAATGCTTAGGGAATTCTGTTATTGGTATTGATCTTTTCTCAAGGCTTCTCAGCATATCCTGAAGAGAACAGCTTACAAAGAAGTGTTGTTGTTTGAGTCTTAATCTTCTACCTTCGTCTGTTCCATCATTTGGATATAGAACTTTTGAAAGCGTTTCAGAGGCAACTTTTTCTTCTACTGCTCCATAGTAATCACCAATATTGAAAGCATAAAAGTCAAAACTTTCTGTCGCATCAGCTCTCCAGAGTCTTAATCTGTCACATGTATTTACCCTATATCCTAAGACTGGAACATCATGAGGAACACCTATTGCATGTTCAGAAGGTATCCATCTTGATCTGTAGTTTCCTTTATCGTCTCTATAACTTTCAGTTCTTCCTCCAAAGCCAACAAAACATGATTCATCAGGTTGTGGAAGTTCCCAAGGCCATCCACCTTTTAGCCATTTGTCAGTAACTTCAACTTGCCAACCATCTCTGATTAATTGATTGAATATGCCAAATTCGTAGCGAATACCATAACCAACTGCTGGCACTTGTAAAGATGCTAGTGATTCCATATAGCATGCAGCAAGTCTACCAAGACCACCATTACCTAATCCAGGCTCTTCCTCTACTTCGAGTATTGTTGATAAAGATTCAATACCAAATCTTTTTAATGCATCTTCAGCTTCTTGAGTTATGCCAAGATTGAGAAGGTTATTACTTAATTGAGGACCTATTAAAAATTCTGCTGATAGGTAAGCAACAGTTTTTTGTGGTTTTTTTCTTATTACCTCTTGGCTGGCCAAGTATCTTGTCATTAGCCTATCTTTAACTGCGTAACTCAAAGCCATATATAAGTCGTGAGGACTTGCAGAGGTTGCTAACTTTCCAAGAGTGTAGAAAAGATGGGCTGTCATTCCTTGAAAAACAGCATCAGAATCCATCCCAGCTTTCTCAGGATCTAAATAGCAGCCTGGTGTAGGCAAGCGCAGATCAAAGGGTTCGTTGGAATTCATTGGATTAGCCATATACAGACAATAGCCATTTTTAAGAAAATTTCTTTGTTGTAACTTCAGATCCACACTTGTTGAGTATTTTTGCTTTTTTCTTACATATTTCTTAAAGTGGGCCCTCAATAAACTATCTTCCAATTAGGTAGTTTATTTTTTACACTTTAAATGTACTCTTTACTTGCTGAATTAAGTGCACATGACTTAGAAGTTGCTGAAACGTTGATCGGAGTTATAAGATTTTTATTGATTTTTTTAGCAGCAAGAGCATTAGCAGAAGTATTAGTAAGACTGAGTTTGCCAACTATTGTAGGTGAGCTTCTTGCAGGGGTTGTAATAGGAGCATCAGGATTCCATTTATTGATACCGCCCTCAGCTGGAACTGAACTAAATGAGGGACTCGTAAATGTTATTAGTTCATTAGCGTCAATCCCCCCAGAAGCAGTACCAGATGTTTATTTCGAAAGCTTTCCCTCGCTCCAAGCAGTAGCAACACTTGGTTTATATGCACTTTTATTTTTAACAGGCTTAGAAAGTGAGTTAGAGGAATTGGTAGCTGTCGGTGCTCAGGCTTTTACTGTTGCTATGGCTGGTGTAATTTTACCTTTTGCGTTTGGAACTCTTGGATTAATGTTTATTTTCCAAGTAGATCTAATTCCAGCAGTTTTTGCTGGAGCATCTATGACAGCCACAAGTATAGGGATTACAGCAAGTGTTTTCGGCGAATTGGGATATTTGAAAACTAGAGAAGGACAGATTGTTATTGGTGCAGCAGTGTTAGACGATATTTTGGGAATTGTTATTCTGGCAGTTGTAGTCGCCCTTGCTGCCGGAGGTACTTTAGAAATTGCTCCCATTGTTAAATTAGTTGCAGCAGCTGTAGTGTTTGTTATTGCTGCAATTGCATTAAGTAGAACAGCTGCTCCAGGTTTTGATTGGTTATTAGATAGATTAAAGGCCCCTGGAGCTGTGGTGGTAGCTTCTTTTGTGATACTTGTATTGTGTTGCTTCGTGGCAACAGCCATTGGATTGGAAGCAGCTTTAGGTGCTTTTGCAGCTGGATTGATTCTTAGTAGTTCTAAAAATAATCATGCAATACAACAATCTGTTTTACCTTTAGTTTCCTTATTCGCAACTATTTTCTTTGTATTAGTTGGAGCTGGAATGGATTTATCTGTTATCAATCCACTTGATCCAACAAGCAGATCAGCTCTTGTAGTTGCAGGATTTTTATTAGTTGTTGCGATTATTGGAAAAATTGCAGCCGGATGGGTATTTTCAAGTGATAAACCTACAAATAGATTAGTTGTAGGTTTGGGTATGATGCCTAGAGGAGAGGTTGGTTTAATTTTTCTTGGGCTAGGAACAAGCGCTAAGTTATTAACTCCTTCTCTTGAAGCAGCTATTTTATTAATGGTTATAGGAACAACATTTCTTGCACCTGTACTCTTAAGAATTGTTCTAAAAGATAAGCCCCCAAATGATGGCAATAAAATTTCAGATGATGTTGCAGCTGATCCTGTGGGTCTTCTTTAGGAAATAAGTTTATTAGAATCAATAAAGATAAATTTTCAATGAATGGAAAAGTCAGCTTTGATAGATAGTGATGTTAACTATAACTGGAATTTTTTAAATTACCCGATTCATACAGTTTCCGCTAAGCCAGAGCAAACATTAAAAGAATATGCAATTTTATTAATTCATGGTTTCGGTGCTTCTACGGATCATTGGAGATTTAATATTCCTATTTTGAGTACAAAATACGAAGTTCATGCTATGGATTTACTCGGTTTTGGAAAAAGTCCTAAGCCTCAAGACGTCGAATACTCAGGATCTTTATGGAAAGATCAGGTTGTGGCTTATGTAAAAGAGAAAATAAAAAAACCTACAATTGTTGTTGGAAATTCATTAGGTGGTTATGCCGCGTTAGCAGCTGGTGCAGAATTAAATGAGCTAAACGCAGGAGTGATCTTACTTAATGCTGCTGGATATTTTAGTGAAGAAAAAACTATCAAAAAGAATATGTTGCAAACTTCAATTGAAACAGTTGCCGGCATATTTTTGAAAAATATTGTTCTTCAACGTTTGATTTTTGAAAATATGAGAAATCCAAAAAATATTAAAAAAACGTTGAATCAAGTTTATGTTGATAAAAAAAATGTTGATGATTTTTTAGTTGAGTCAATAAGAAAGCCTTCTCTAGATTTTGGAGCTTTTAATGTTTTTAGGAGTGTATTTAACCCATCAGGTCCTCAGGGATTGCCGTTGGATAAGCTATTCGCAAAACTAAATGCACCATTATTACTTCTTTGGGGAGGGAAAGATCCATGGATGAACACTCCAAAAAAAAGAAATCTATATAAAAAATTTACACCAAAGAATACAAAAGAAATTATTCTTGATGCAGGACATTGTCCTCATGATGAGATACCTGAATTAGTTAATCAGCATATTTTGGATTGGGTTGATTCTCTTTAAGTAATAATCGTGAAACTTGAATTATCTAATAAGGGCCAAGGAATTTTTGTCTTTCAATTGGATAAAAATAATTACATTAAATTTTGTCCTGAAAGAGGAGGTGTTATTACAAATTGGGTTGCGGATGGTAATGAAATACTTTATTTCGATGAAACAAGGTTTATGGATAAGACAAAAAGTATTAGGGGAGGCATTCCAATCTTGTTTCCAATTTGTGGAAATCTCAATACCTCTAGTTCAGTATTTGGAAATGGTTATTTGCGATTACCACAACATGGTTTCGCTAGGGATTTGCAATGGCAATACTCCTTCAATGAAAATGAAAAATTTTTATGTTTATTCTTAAATGCATCTAAAAAAACCAAAAAATATTACCCCTTCGATTTCGAACTAAAAATAGAAGTTATCTTAAAATTTAACTCTTTGGAATTTGAAATTACAATCCATAACAAAACAGACTTTGCTATGCCTATAAATTTTGGTTTGCATCCTTATTTTAAAATTTCAGATTTCAAAAATTTAGAGTTTGTTGATAATCCACTTAATTGTCATGATCAAGAAAGAAATACTATAAGTAAAACTTTGGATGAATTAAACAAAATTAATTTAGGAGTTGATCTACTTATGTATACTTCCGGTAGAAGCTCTTTTCGAGATAAAATTTTTAAAAGAGAGGTAACTTTAAATCATCCATATCCCTTTGATTTAGGCGTTATTTGGAGTGATCCTCCAAGAAGAATGATATGTCTCGAACCTTGGACTAGTCCCCGAAATTCTTTTGTTGATGGATTTAGAAACATTATGATTCCTTCAAATGCTAGTAAAAGGTTAAATACCTCAATACAAATAAAATCTCTTAAGTAATTTTGCACTACTTATGAAATTTGTCGTTATTGATGATGATCCAACAGGCTCTCAAACTGTTCACGATTGCTTATTACTGCTTAAGTGGGACTGCTCAACTTTAGCTAAAGGTTTTGAATCTAAATCTAATTTATTTTTTATTTTGGCTAATACAAGGTCACTTTCAGAAAATGATGCGAAATTAACAATAGAGGAAATTTGCAAAAATCTTAAGACTGTAATTACTTCGCAACCCTATGAAGAAGAAATTATTTTTATAAGTAGAGGAGACTCTACTCTTCGAGGACATAACTATTTAGAGCCAGTTGCTATAAATAGTTGCTTAGGACCTTTTGATGCTACTTTTTATATTCCAGCTTTCATAGAAGGTAAAAGATTCACAATTAATGGATCTCATTTTGTTGATAAAACTCCTGTAAGTCAAACAATTTTTGCAACAGATAAAATTTTTGGGTATGAGACAAGTAATGTAAAGAATCTTTTATTTCAGCAGAGTAAATCGCAAATAAATTTTGAAGATATTCAAAATCTTTTATTGTCAGATATCGAAATGCTAAATGATGAAGAAAATAATATTGTTTTTAAAACACTAAAGAACTTGAAGAATAATAAACATGTAGTTGTAGATGCAGAGAATTATTCTCAACTTAAAAAATTTTCTTTAGTAATTAAAAAATTAATTAAACAAAAAAAATTCCTTTTTCGAACTGCAGCAAGTTTTATAAGTTCAATTTCTGAGAAACAAAGTGTCTCTCAGAGTGAAATATTTTTCTCAAATTTAAGAATAAGAAATAAAAAAAAGAGTTTTCTTCCAGGACTGATAATTGTTGGATCTTATGTCGAACTTTCAACTATACAATTGAATAATTTATTAGAGATAAGTAATTGCAATCCTGTTGAATTAGATGTTTTTGAATTCTTTAAAATTATTTCATTGGATAATAATGAGCGAAGGAATTTGTTTAAAAATAAATTATTGAAAGCAATTAGATTTTCTTTTGAGAAAGGAAAAACTCCTGTTTTATTTACTTCAAGAAAATTTATGTCCTTAGATTCTTCTGAGCTATTTAATTTTTATAATTTACTTGCTTGTTTTATTGCTGAATTAGTCGCAGATTTGAAGTATGAAATAGGATATTTGATTTCAAAAGGTGGAATAACAACAAATTTGATTCTTAGTAATGGACTTAATGCAGATTATGTTTATCTTGAGGGACAGATTTTTACAGGCATTTCAGTAGTGACTTATAACCTTAAAAATGACGAAAAACTTCCTATTGTTACTCATCCTGGAAACATTGGCTCTAAAGATTCACTGGTTAATATTTGGAAAGTTTTTGAAAATAAAAATAATTTTTAAAATTAGAAACTTGAGATAATTTCTTCAGCAAAACTGCTGCAGGATAAGGGTTCTACTTTTGGTTCCATTAAGCGCGCTAGATCATAAGTAACTTTTTTTTGCTCTATAGCCTGACTTAAACCATTAGTAATTAAGTTAGCTGCTTCATCCCAACCAAAATATTCAAGCATCATTACACCACTAAGAATTACTGAGCCTGGATTAATCTTGTTTAAACCTGCATGTTTTGGAGCGGTACCGTGGGTAGCTTCGAAAATTGCTGCATTATCTCCAATATTTGCACCAGGAGCCATACCTAAGCCTCCAACAATTGCTGCAGCTGCATCAGAAACATAGTCTCCATTAAGGTTCAATGTTGCAAGAATTGAATATTCTTGAGGTCTAGTTTGAATTTGTTGAAATATACTATCAGCTATCCGATCATCAACAAGAATAAGTTCTTTCCATTTTCCATCTCCGTGAGAATTTGATATTGATGCAATAACTTCTTTAATTTCTTCGCAAATGAATGCTTTTTTGTTATTTGTAAGCTTGTCAAAACCTGGTTCAATTTTTCGAGCATTATTTTCAATTGTAATTTCTGGATTTTTTTGAATATTATCTAAAATCCAGCTTTCTCTTTCTGTAATGCAATCTTCTCTAAATTCATTTACTGCTAATTCATATCCCCAATCTCTAAATGCACCTTCTGTATATTTCATAATATTCCCTTTATGTACAAGAGTCACATGCCTTTTATTCCAATACCTGATCCGTTTGGTATGGCTCTATTTTTTAAACTTTTACTTTTTGGTATGACAACGTTATTTAAATGATTAATTAATTCAAGACAATTTTTATCCTCAGCTTCCCATTCAATTCCCATGTAGATATCCTCAGTATTCTCTCTATAAACAATAACGTCTAAATTTTGGGGATTTTTGTGAGGGCTTGGAGTTCCTGAATAATATTTGCATGGCCTAACACAGCTATATAAATCAAAGATTTGCCTTAATGCAACATTAAGAGATCTAATGCCTCCACCGATGGGAGTTGTTAAAGGACCTTTGATGGCTACACCAAAGTGTCTGATTGCTTCAATAGTATCTTGAGGGAGATAGTTATATGTTCCATAAAGTTCACAAGCTTCATCGCCTGCATAGACTTTAAACCAATTAATTTTTCTTTCATCTCCATAGCTTTTTTTAATCGCTGAATCAAGAACGATTTGCGTAGCAGGCCAAATATCAACTCCAGTGCCATCACCCCTAATAAATGGGACAATTGGATTATTAGGAACATTAGGTTTACCTTGATTAAAAGTTATTATCTCGCCTTCATTAGGTAAAGTTAATTTTTCAAATTTTGGCATAGCATTGAATTAATAAAAGATAACTCATTGAAGTTCCTCGTATTGTAATTTGCGATGAGTTACTTTCTTTAAACCCTAGAAATTTATTATTCAAATGTGAATAGAGAATACTTTATTGATCAGCATTTCAACATCTTTATTAAAAGAAAAAGTAGTTAATAAGCAAGTTAAAGCAAATTATGTCATTTTCAAAAAAATACTCAGCTACTTATGAATGCTAGTTCAAATGTAAGTAATGTTGAAATAGCTAATAAAATTGCTTCTACTGCTGCTTTGTTTCGGAAATATTTTCCAGATGCTAGCGTAAACTTTAGTCCCTGGGACAATTCAAATAATGAATCCATGCAAGATACTATTGATTTTGCTTTTCATTTCCCTGGTTGGAGTCCTCTTATTGAATGTAGAGCAATACTCTTACAATTAAGAATTGAAAATGACAATAATGACAGAGTCCCGAAATTATTGGGAATAATAATGCGAGGTATGATTGTTCCCTCCGAGAGATGGAGAGTGGCTACCATCGGCGATTGGGAAATGACTGGCACTCATCTACCGCAAAAGGAACAAAAAGATAACCTTTTTTTGGTTTGTAAAGAACTTTATAAGCTATTCTCTACAACATCTGCTGGTAACAAAAATTAGCTGTTTTATGTATTTTCCTTGTAGATTAAATACACTTACAAAAATAATTCAACAAATATGGCAGTCGCTCTTGCAGGACAATTAAGAGAAGGGACAAAAAAATCCCACACTATG
>CACJAC010000033.1 GCA_902591275.1 uncultured Prochlorococcus sp.
AAGTAAGATATTGATATATGCTTCCTTCTAAGTAAATTTTATTTTTATAAAGAGGATAATCAATCAAGGAACCTAATGTTCCCCAAATTATTACCCATACAGATATGTATAGGATTGCTTTGATTGGATTAGATTTTTTTGCTTCCATTTTTAATTGATTCCAAAAATTGAGGAAGTTACAGGCCTGCCACTAAAAACCAACTCGGTTAATATAAGCATTAAGAATCCGATCATTGCTGCTCTACCATTCACTAGTTCAGCACTGCTATTAAATCCAAAAACATTCTTTACCTCATCTCCCTGATTATCTACCCATTTTGAGTATTTATTATCTGTTGATGATGTATTAGTAAAATCATCATTTTGATTTTTTATTGGAGAGCCGTTTTCTTGCATAGAATTTTTATAATTTATTCTAGTAATTTTAAAACTAATTTATTATTCAATTAAACTCGAAATTATAAAAAAAATTAGGACAAAAATTATTATCCATAAAAATTGTAATCTCAATATTAATTGACAAATTAATTTGATTTTTTCTTCAGTGCAATTTTCTCCAGTCTCATTAATTATTGGTTTTTCAATAATTTCATTTTTATATTTACTTTTACCTCCCAATTTAATATCGGAAATATAGGCAAATATAGCTTCTGAAATCCCAGCATTAGGCGAATCATATTTTTTACCATCAAGATAACTTTTTTTTATGATTGATCCATACTCATTAACTTTGGAGCTAATTAAAGGTAACGTGATTAAAACTAATCTTGAAGGAATAAATGTAAAAATATCTTCGATTTTTGCACTGAAAAAACCCAAATATCTAAAATAATCATATTTGTAACCTATCATTGAATCTAAAGTACTTATGGCTTTATAAGAAAAACCAAGTGACAAAGGTCCTGGTAGAAAAATTGAAAACTTCATAAAAATAATTCCAATAAAAATCCAAAATAATGGCCCAAATATTCCATCAACAGAATTTTCGGTAAGGCTTTCGGCACTTGATCTTAAAAGATGTGCTAAGGAAGATTCCCTTACATCCCTACTTACTATTCTCTGTACCTTCTCTGTGATTATGCTCTTATTTTGGTTAATAACTTCCTTGCGTTCTATTAGCTCTGCAATCTCTTTTACACTTGAAATAAGTCCCTTAGTTGCAATACAACTTGAAAGTCCAAAAAAAATTAACAATCCACCAATAAAATGATTTCTTGATTGCATATAACTGAGTTCTATCAATTTCCCTAAACAAAAACTCATGCAAATAGTTGATATAGCTATAAAAAAACCTCCCCAAAACAATATAATTTTATTCTCTCCAAAATTATTTATGAAGTAATCAGATATTTTTTTTATGTAAAAGCCTATTACTTGAACAGGATGGATAAAAAATCTTGGATCGCCGGTCAATAAATCAAACCCAATTGATCCAAGAAATATTAAAAATAAACTTATTTCAGCCAACTGAACATCGAGCGTAGCCCTTTTCCTACTTTCTCAATTTCATGTTTTGAGTTCTCTTCTCTTAATTTTGTCATTAATGGTTTATTTTTATCGCATTCTTCCACAAAATTCTTAGCGAAAGTTCCATCTTGAATATCTTTTAGAATTTTTTGCATTTCTTTCTTTGTATCACTATTAATAAGTCTTTTACCACTTACATAATCTCCATATTCAGCAGTATTTGAAATGGAATCTCTCATTTGAGATAAGCCTCCCTTCACCATTAAATCAACTATGAGTTTAACTTCATGTAAGCATTCGAAGTAAGCAAGTTCAGGCTGATACCCTGCCTCTACAAGAGTTTCGAAGCCTGACTTGACGAGTTCTGATAATCCTCCGCATAATACAGCTTGTTCTCCAAATAAATCAGTTTCTGTTTCTTCTTTGAAGTTTGTTTCAAGAATCCCAGCTCTTGTTCCGCCAATCCCTTTAGCGTAAGCCATCGCTAATGATCTTGCACTCCCAGAAGAATCCTGCTCTACTGCAAACAATGCTGGAACTCCTTGGCCATTCTGATATTCCCAACGAACAGTGTGTCCAGGTCCTTTTGGAGCAATCATCACAACATCCACAAAACTAGGAGGTTTGATAAGTCCGAATCTTATATTGAAGCCATGAGCAAAGCTTAATATTTTTCCTTCTCTTAAGTTGGGCTCTATTTCTTTAAGGTAAACATCTTTCTGAAACTCATCTGGGAGGAGAATCATAATCCAGTCTGCTTTTTCACAAGCTTCAGAAACGCTAAATACTTGTAGACCATCGCTAATAGCTTTGCTTTCAGACTTGCTTCCTTTATATAATCCAACAATTACGTGCATTCCGCTATCTTTAAGGTTTAGGGCATGTGCATGACCTTGTGAACCATATCCAATAATCGCTATTGTTTTATTTTTTAAAAGACTTAGATCTGCATCTGTGTCGTAAAAGAGTTGGGTCATTAGTTTTAACTTCTTTGCATTTGATAATTATTATTTTAGACATTAAGGTGTAAATAAACCAAAAAAATTATTAATTTAAAAATTAAAATTAAAATATTAATTTAAAAAATTTAAGACTGATTTGCTTCGCTTGGATGTGTAATTACTCTATCGATTAAGCCATAATTTTTTGCTTCTTGCGCACTAAGAAAATAATCTCTATCCGTATCCTTTTCAATTTTCTCAAATGATTGGCCTGTCATATCTGCCATAGACATATTTAACATGTCTTTAATTCTTAAAATTTCCTTAGCTTCTATTTCAATATCACTTGCTTGACGTTGAGAAGTTCCTCCTAGAGGTTGATGAATCATTATTCTGCTATGAGGCAAAGCAACTCTTTTACCTTTTGTGCCAGCGGCTAATAGGAATGCTCCCATTGAGGCTGCTAGGCCTACGCAAATTGTTACTACATCACTTTTTACGTACTTAATAGTGTCATATATAGCCAAGCCAGCAGTAACTGATCCTCCCGGGCTATTTATATATAGATAGATAGGTTTGGAATTATCATCAGAATCTAGATAAAGCATTTGCGCAACAAGGCTATTAGCAATACCATCATTCACTTCCTGCCCAAGAAAAAGAATTCTTTCAACACCTAGTCTTGTATAAATGTCAACCCATCTTTCATATTGACTTCCTGGAAGTCTGTAAGGGACGCTTGGAGTTCCTATTGGCATGATTTTAAAGTAGTTTTGTGAAGGTTAAATTTTATTTGGTAAATCCTTTTGACTTGTGAGTATTCTATCGATAACTCCATAATCTAGGGCTTCTTGGGGGTTGAGATAGCTCATCCTGTCAGAGTCTTTTGAGAGATCTTCGATAGTCTTCCCTGTATTACGAGATAGTATTTCAAGCATTGATTTTTTATTTTTCAAAACTTCCTCAGCTCTTATTTGGATATCTGTAGCTTGGCCTCTTGCTCCGCTTATAGGTTGATGTAAAACAATAGAAGCATGTGGAAGAGCTGCCCTTTGTCCCTTTGTGCCAGATGAAAGGATAACTGCAGCAGTCCCCATTGCTTGTCCTATACATATTGTGTGAACTGGGGGCTTTATGTAACTTATTGTATCGCAGATAGCGAAAGCTTCTGTTTCAAAACCAACTGCGTCACCGGTGTACCAACTTGTCCCTGTTGAATTGATATAGAAATAAATTGGTTTTTCTGGATCCTCAAATTCTAAATAAAGAAGTTGAGCAATGATTAGCTCAGTTACATCCATTCCTAGTTGTCTTTTCGCATCATCATCTGAAAATAATGGTAAACCAAGATAAACTATTCGCTCTTTCAATAAAAGAGAGGGGAGATCAGGGGGAGGGGTCCTCATAACGGTGTTTTCGCCGTAATAAGGAGCAGATACAGTCATTTGTATCACGAAATTAATATTGTTTAGATTGTAGCTAGATTTAGCCCTGTGTCGCTGGTGATTTAAAAGATTTGTTTGACTCAGGATTATTTATTAGTTTTCCAAAGACCATTCTTCCAGTTGGAGTTTGTAATGCTCCTGTGATAACAATATCTAATCTGCTTCCCACAAAATTTTTCGCCTCATCAATAACAACCATTGTGCCATCATCTAAATATCCAATTCCTTGCATTTTTTCTTTGCCTTCTCTTACGATTTTTATATTAAGTGATTCTCCTGGTTGTACTTCTGGCCTTAAAGCAATAACCAGATCACTCAAATTCATAACTTTTAATTCTTTAACTTCAGCAATCTGAGAAAGATTATAATCAGCCGTAATTAAAGTACCTGTCATATCCTCAGTAATTTTCAAGAGTTTTTCATCTACACCATTACCTTCATACTTTGTTGGGTTTATTACAAGTCTTCTTCCATATAAATCTCTTAATTCTTTTAATAACTTGAGACCTCTTCTGCCTTTCGATCTTTTTTCATTACTGCTTGAGTCAGCTAGTGTTTGTAATTCGTCAATTACACTTTGAGCAACAATTAATTGCCCTTCCAATAAGCCGCAACTTAATAGGCCATTAATTCTTCCATCAATAATTACGCTGGTATCTAGAATTTTTGGACTTGCAGCAGGGAGGATCCCTTCATTGACTAGATATGCATCAGTATTATTTGGATTGAATAATCTCAATAATGTCCTTCCGTGGGTATCTGCCAACTTATAACCAAGGACACCAAAGAAAATGTTACTTAATATGGCTGCTAAGGGTTTTGCGAAAAAAACCTCTCTAGGGAAGGGAATTAATAGTATTGGAGCAAGTAGGAGATTCGCAACAAGTAATCCTAAAATTAATCCTACTGATCTACTTATAAGTAAGTCAGTAGGCATTGTTCTTATTTGATCAAGAAACGTCTTTCTAAGTTGAAGGAAAACAAAACCAGCTGCTAATCCTATAAAAAAACCTATTATTGCTAAAACAATTCTAAAACCTTCTATGTTGGATACCTGTTTAAGTATGTCTACTGGCAATAAATCAACACCAAGCCAACCTGAAGCAGCCCCAGACAATACAAATAAAATTAATACTAAGATATCTGTCATATCTATAATCTACTAGGATTTATTAATTGAGTAAATAAGGATTTAATTTTTTTCGATCCTTAATACTTTTTTGGAGCTTAAAAATGAATTTAGATTATGAATAAGTTGCCAAAAAGTGCTTATGTGCACATTCCTTTTTGCCACAGAAGGTGCTTTTATTGTGATTTTGCAGTTGTTCCATTAGGAAACAAAGTTGAAACTTTACAAGGTTATGGAAGCAAAACTGTTAAGGAGTATTTGCACTTTTTACATAAAGAAATATTGTCAATTAAGCATAAATCACCTCTATCGACAATTTATATAGGAGGTGGTACACCATCAATTTTAGATCCTACCCAAATCAAAGAATTAATTGATCTTTTTAAAGAAAATTATGGAATTGACTATGGTGCTGAAATCACTATGGAGGTTGATCCGGCTAGTTTTACTAAAGATGACCTTTATGGATTCATAAATGCTGGGATAAATAGATTTAGTCTCGGAGTACAAAGTTTTAATAATCAGATACTTCAAAAGTCTGGAAGGCGTCATTTGAGAGAAGATGCAGAAAAATCTTGTTTGTGGTTGAAAGGAGAATATGATTCTGGGTTAATCAAAAGCTGGAGTCTAGATTTAATTCAAAACTTGCCACTGAGTGGATTTAAAGAATGGCAAGATGACTTAAAAAAAGCAATAAAATTTTCACCTCCACATCTATCTGTTTACGATTTAAATATTGAAAATGGCACTGTTTTTAGAAAATTAATTAAATTAGGAAAATTAAAACTCCCAAGTGATGAAGAAGCTTTTAGAAATAGCGAATCAACTCATTTAATTTTAAAAAACTCAGGGTATTCAAGATATGAAATCTCAAACTATTGCCTCCCAGGACATCAATCGAGACATAATAGAGTTTATTGGAGTGGTTTGGGCTGGTGGAGTTTTGGTCAAGGTTCTACTAGTTCACCTTGGGGGGAAAAGTTTACTAGACCAAGAGTTAGTAAAGAATATAAAGAGTGGGTAATTAAACAATATGAACTTAATTTAGATTCATCCCTAACTAATAAGGAGTTTGTCTATAAAGAACTTGATGAGAAAATAATGTTGGGATTGAGACTCAAAGAGGGTGTAGATATCAAAGAAGTTTTTAAAGAACAAAACTGGGAAAATAAAAAATTTCAAAGCAACTTTAGTAAATTACTTGAAGAATGGGAAAGATTTCTTGAAAGTGGACTACTAAAAAGAAAGGGAAATAGATTCTTTTTAAGTGAGCCTAACGGAATGGAACTAAGCAATCAAGTTCTTGTTTCTATGTTTAAGTGGTGGGATGAGGTTAATTAAGTCTTTCAGAGTCTACCCATTCTTTTAATTTATCCTTAAATAATTTCTTTCCTTGAATGATTGGTTGGCAAAATGGTGGTTGATCATCATTGAGGCCTAACAAATCTGCAGTAACTCTTACTTGCCCATCGCAATTATCACCTGCGCCGATACCTATTATGGGAATTGTTAAAGAATTTTGTATTTCTTTAGCAAGCGAATCAGGAATATGTTCAAGAACTATTGAAAAACATCCTAATTTTTCAAGAATTGAAGCCTCTCTCTTGATTTTTTCTTGGCTTGCTAAGCTTTCTCCTTGTTTTTTTAATCCAATATTTAGATAGCTTTGTGGTGTAAGACCTATATGACCCATAACAGGGATTCCCATTCTTATTAATCTAGAAATAACTTTTTGTATTTCTGGTTCAGCTCCTTCTACCTTTACAGCTTTTGCATAAGTGCTCTGAATAATTTTCCCAGCATACTCAACAGCTTTATCCTCTCCACATTGGCAAGTCAGAAAAGGCATATCTGAAACGACTAAAGGTTGTTCCTCAATTTTCTTTTTAAATCCTCTTGAAACAGCATTGGTATGATAAATTATGTTTTCTAAAGTTAATGGCAATGTTGATTTGTATCCCAAGCAGACCATTGCTAATGAATCTCCTACTAGGATGAGATCAACATTAGCTTGTTCTGCAATAGAGCCTGATATGGAGTCCCATGCAGTTAGTGCAATGATTTTCCGGGATTTTTTTTTATAATTAATCAGGTCTGAAGGTAACATAATAAATTTTATGTATCTTTTTTAATCAAGAATTGCTAGTATAATTTTGACTCGGCCTTTCGCGGTTTTAACGCCTAAACCTGGTCAGGACCGGAAGGTAGCAGCCACAAGGGATGCTTGAGGCAGGCGAGATAACCGAGTCACTCTATTTTACCTTTTAACTTATATCTTTTTTATTTTGTCTTAATCTCAAAAATTCAGGAATACTTGCACCAGATTCTTTATTATCGGAAAAATTATATAAGGGTTGATTTGATAACCTATTTTTTATTCTTTGTTGGTTTAATGGTTGATTAGTTTCAAATCCCGTAGCAATTACAGTAACTTGTATGTCTCCTTCCATCGCTTCATCGACAACTGCACCAACAATAATATTTGCTTCTTGATCAACAACATCGTAGATAATTTCAGATGCGGAGGTCATATCTTCTAAAGTCATGTCTTTGCCACCAGTAATGTTTATTACGCAACCTTTAGCTCCATCAATTCTAGCCGCTTCAAGTAAAGGACTATTCATTGCTGCCTGTGCTGCCTCTAAAGCTCTTGATCTTCCTGAGCCAATTCCTATTCCTAGAAGAGCTGTTCCTGCTTCCATCATAACTGATCTTACATCTGCGAAATCAACGTTAACTAATCCTGGGCAAGTAATTATGTCACTGATACCTTTGACGCCCATCCTTAACACATCATCAGCATTCCTAAATGCTTCTTGAAGGGGGGCGCCTGCTATGACGTCTTTTAATCGGTCATTTGGAATAACTATAAGAGTATCAACGTTTTCAGCTAGTCTTGCGATTCCCTCTTCTGCTTGACGCATTCTTCTTTTCCCTTCAAAAGAAAATGGTTTGGTTACTATACCTACTGTTAAAGCACCACTTTGTTTAGCTACTTCTGCTACTACCGGAGCTGCACCTGTACCCGTTCCTCCACCCATTCCAGCAGCTATAAAAACCAAATCAGATCCTTCTAAAGCTTGTTGAAGCTCTTCTTTAGATTCTTCGGCAGCTTTTTGCCCAATACTTGGATTTCCACCTGCACCTAAACCTCTAGTAAGATTTTGTCCTAGTTGAACCCTACGTTCTGCGGAAGACTGTAGTAA
>CACJAC010000034.1 GCA_902591275.1 uncultured Prochlorococcus sp.
TTTCGATTTCGCGACCAGCATTACGTGCTTTTACGCAAGCTTCTAAAGCAACTCTGTTGGCTGCAGCTCCAGCAGCTGAACCCCACGGATGACCATGTGTTCCTCCACCAAACTGTAGACAAGAATCATCTCCAAAAATCGCTAGGAGTGCAGGCATATGCCATACGTGAATACCACCTGATGCAACAGCAAAAACTCCTGGCATTGAACCCCAATCTTGATCAAAGAAGTTACCTCTTGATCTATCTTCGGGAACAAATGATTCTCTTAAGTTATCAATGTAACCAAGAGTTGTTTGACGATCACCTTCTAGTTTTCCAACAACAGTTCCAGTATGTAATTGATCTCCTCCGGAGAGTCTCAAACATTTTGCTAGAACCCTGAAATGGATACCGTGTTTTGGATGTCTATCAATAACAGCATGCATCGCTCTATGAATATGTAGAAGCATGCCATTTTTACGACACCAGTTTGCTAATCCAGTATTTGCAGTAAAACCGCCAGTTATATAATCATGCATGATGATTGGCATATCTAGCTCTTTTGCAAATTCAGCTCTTTCGTAAAGTTCTTCAGGAGTGTTGGCTGTACAGTTTAGGTAGTGACCTTTAACTTCGCCAGTTTCCTGCTGAGCAAGCTTAACTGCTTCTGCAACAAACTCAAATCTTTCTCTCCAACGTTGGAATGGCTGAGAGTTGATATTCTCGTCATCCTTAGTTAAATCAAGACCACCTCTAAGGCACTCATATACAACTCGACCATAGTTTTTACCAGATAATCCTAATTTAGGTTTAATGGTACAACCAAGAAGAGGTCTTCCATATTTGTTTAAACGATCTCTTTCAACTACGATTCCATTTGGTGGACCACCGCAAGTTTTGATGAAAGCGATTGGGAATCTAATGTCTTCTAGACGTAAGTGTCTAAGAGCTTTAAATCCAAAAACGTTTCCTACTAGAGATGTTAATACGTTTGTAATAGAACCTTCTTCAAAAAGATCTAAAGGATATGCAATAAAAGCATAAAAAGCTTCAGGGTCTCCAGGAACGTCTTCGATTCGATAACAACGTCCTTTATAAAATTCTAAATCTGTAAGTAACTCGGACCAAACTGTTGACCAAGTACCTGTTGAAGATTCAGCGGCAACAGCTGCTGCAACTTCTTCTCTGGGAACACCTTCCTGACCTGTACATTTGAAACAGGCTAGTAAATCGGTGTCTAGGGGTACATATTCAGGAGTCCAGTAGGTATCTCTGTACTCCTTTACCCCTGCATCATACTTCTTACTCATAAGGATAAATTTAGGTCTGTGTAGGGAAAATAATTATTGTGCAAAATTTATAAGTTTTGCTTTACTTATTAGTCCTTTTGACCAAGAAATTCACCGTTACCAAGAGCAGGTTCAACTTCTCTATGAGGACGAGCAATAATGTGAGCAGCAACTAAACCGTCGCCAACTCTTTCACAAGCATCAGCACCAGCTCTTACAGCTGCGTTAACTGCGCCCGTTTCTCCTCTAACTAATACTGTGACATAACCGCCACCCACGAATTCACGACCAATAAGGCGAACTTCTGCAGCCTTGGTCATTGCGTCTGCTGCTTCGATTGCAGGTACAAGTCCGCGTGTCTCGATCATGCCGAGAGCGATACCCATTGTTTCTGTAGCCATTGTCTACTAATTACTAAATGTGGAATGTTCAATCCGAAGAATGCTTCATTAAGTACTTATAAGTCAAGCGTTTTCGATAAAATCTCCATTAATGTTTTTTCTATCATTCATAAGTTAAACTTATCACCCTTGGTACTATTGATATGTCAATACTTATGCAAATTAGTTAGTGCATCAAAACATACTGTTGTGTTAAGAAAAAATTTACATTATGTTATTTCCGTACGAGACAGGCCCTGTCTACACAGGTGTGGAATGTTCAACCTTTCCTGTCTCCGTATCTAGCTTTGAAGTAAGATAATATTCTCAATAAATTTAATTGTAATTTTGAACCTTCCAGTTCTTACCATTGCGAGTGGCAACCAAACTAAAGTTTCTGAAATCTCGGAAATGCTTGGTGTTTTGTCTTTAAGGGTTCAGAAGCAACCAGAATATTTAAATGTCGAAGAGACTGGAGACACATATTTTGAGAATGCACTTTTAAAAGCTAAAGCAGCTGCTTTAGAAACAAAAACTTGGGCATTAGCTGACGATTCAGGTCTTGAGGTGGATATCTTAGATGGTCGACCCGGTATATATTCTGCTCGATATGCCAAAAACAACTCTGAAAAAATTAAAAAATTAATTAATGAACTTTCTGATAGTCCCTACAGGAGCGCGAGATTTATAAGTTGTATGGTTTTATGTGATCCCTCAGGAAACTTAGTGAAAGATACAACTGGAATATGCTGGGGAGAAATTCTTAAGACTCCAAAATATCCAAATGGGGAGTTCGAATCTGTTTTTTGGGTAAAAGAAGCTAACTCTGTTTATGGAGAGCTTTCACAATCACAACTAAGTAAGTTAGGAAGCAGGGGTAAAGCCGCCAAAATTATGTCACCCTACCTCAAAAAAGAAATTGGTTTAAATTAAAAAATTCTCAATAATTTGAAATTTCATCAATTGCTCTTATAGCAGCAGCTGCTGCTTCTTCTACATCTCCTTCTTTCCCAGCTAGAGTTAATCTACCAAAAGCGCCAACTGCCTTTACATCAACAACAGTTATATTTGATGCTTTTTCTGCTTCATTTGCTGCTTTTAAGACATACCCAGCCGGTTCAGTTTCTAATATAAACATGCTCATTCCAGATTGAATCATTGATCCACTTCTGTTTTGTCTATTTATTAAAACAGCATGATCTGGAGTAATAGCTCGAATAACTTCTGTCCAACTTGTTGAAGGTTTGGTTCTTTTTCTAACTTCACTTCCAATAGCATCTAGAACAACATCCCCAGAATGTAAAACAGTACTTTGATCTTTGTGATAAAGAGCAAGAGAGCCAAATGCTCTTTCAACAATCATCTGACCAAGTCTTACATTACTTGCTTTTAAGGCAATATCAGTGACTCTATGAACGGCCATCCCAGGAGAAACTTCCATCCAAAGGCATGAATCTCCTGGAATAGGTAAAAAACCCCTACTAACCGTCCCCATATATGCAGCTAATTGAGGTTGAAGAGAATCTAAAAAAACATATGTTCTTAACTCAATTTGCTCAACTTGACTTGCTTGTCTGGACACCAAAGACTTTTCTGAATCAGTTGTAATAAAACAACTTGCACCACTGGACTGAGATTGCACCTCAGATCCTGTGACAAGAGAACTTCCTTTTTTTCGTTCCCCTCTGTTTAAACTAGAAGTTGGTTCCATTCACGCGACTATAACGGATAATGGTTCATTTTTTCTATTAAATTTACTTGCATGCTTCCCACAAAACGATAACTTCAAGTAAAAGATATGCATTTTTATGGGAACTTCTCAAAAAAAAGAACCAAATATTTCTGGTACTGAAAAAGAATTAACTCCTGATCAAACTCTTGGATTAGTAAGCCTTAGCTTGATGCAAAAATTATCTCAAAAAGACCCATCTTTTAGTTGGTTAGAAGAAGATAAAATTGAAAAAGTAAATCTTAAGAACCTTAGAGATAGATTAGAGTTAACGCAATTAGCTATAAATACTGGAGCACCTTTATCCACTTCAGAAGTGACAGCTTTAATTGGGGCAAAGCCCGGGAAATCTAAGTTAGAAAGAGCAGGATTATTAGCAACTAAAATAGGTAGAAATGTGTGGAAGATTTCAAAAATAAGTCAAGGAAATTCCTTCTATAGAAATTAAAATACTCCCCAAAGTTTTTTTTTTATAATTCCATTTAAGTATTTAAACATTCATATAAGTTTTTTAAATGTGTTCATTTTGTAAGAGAACTTATTAATTACTTTCTTAAATTTAAAAGTTTATGCAAGCTTGAAATATAAGCTCTAGAAAATTTTTAATGAGTAAAGTTGAATTTAATAAGGAAACTGGGCCTAGGGAGGTTTTTTGTGGTTTAACTTCAATAGTTTGGCTACACAGAAGAATGCCTGATGCATTTTTTCTGGTTGTAGGCTCAAGGACGTGTGCTCATTTAATTCAAAGCGCAGCTGGAGTTATGATTTTTGCTGAGCCAAGATTTGGCACAGCTATTCTTGAAGAAAAAGATCTTGCTGGTCTTGCTGACGCTAATGAAGAATTAGATCGAGTGATTAATGATCTGATTGCAAGAAGACCCGAAATAAAAACCCTTTTTCTAGTTGGTTCTTGTCCGAGTGAGGTAATCAAACTAGATCTTGCAACTGTAGCGGATAAATTAAATAAAAGGTTTTTAGGTCAAGTAAGATTTGTTAATTACTCCGGCAGTGGGATAGAAACAACTTTTACCCAAGGAGAGGATGGCGCCTTAAAAGCTTTAATTCCATTAATGGATTCATCAGATGAGGAGAAATTATTATTAGTTGGGACTCTTGCAAATAATGTAGAGGATAGGTTTAAAAAGATTTTTAGAAATTTGGGAATTTCAAATATTGAGAGCTTCCCACCCCGTCAATCAACAGAATTACCTAAGATTGGCAAAAATACAAAAGTTTTATTAACTCAGCCTTATTTAAGTGATACCGTTCGAGACCTGAAACATCGTGGATGTGAAATAATTTCGGCTCCATTTCCACTTGGTATCGAAGGAAGTACTAAATGGTTTTTGGCTGCAGCGAAAGCTTTCAAAATTAGTGAACTTAAAGTTCATGAAATTATTTCGCCTTTAATTAATAGAGCAAAACTTGCTCTTGAATCTCACAAAGAAATACTTAAAGGGAAAAAATTATTTCTTCTTCCTGAATCGCAACTGGAGATTTCTTTGGCAAGATTTTTGCATAATGAATGCGAAATGGATCTTATAGAGGTAGGCACTCCTTACCTAAATAAAGACTTAATGAAAGAGGAGATTAATTTATTACCTGATAATACAAAAATTGTCGAAGGGCAACATGTAGAAAAACAATTAGATCGAGTGAGAGAATCTAATCCAGACTTAGTAGTTTGTGGAATGGGTTTAGCTAACCCTCTTGAGGCGGAGGGGATTAGTACTAAGTGGTCAATAGAAATGGTATTTAGTCCAATTCATGGAATTGATCAAGCCGCAGATTTGGCTGGTCTATTCTCCAAGCCTTTAAAAAGAAATCAAATACTTACTTCAAAAACTTTAGTAACTCATTAAAAACTATGGAATTAACTCTTTGGACATATGAAGGACCACCACATGTTGGCGCTATGAGAATTGCCTCTTCAATGAAAGACATTCATTATGTGCTTCATGCCCCCCAAGGAGATACATATGCAGATCTTCTCTTTACAATGATCGAGAGAAGGGGGCAAAGGCCTCCAGTAACCTATACAACTTTTCAGGCTAGAGACCTTGGAGGCGATACAGCTGAATTAGTGAAGAAAAATATTAAGGAAGCGGTTGCACGATTCAAACCCAAAACTCTTTTAGTCGGAGAAAGTTGTACAGCAGAACTTATCCAAGACCAACCTGGAGCTCTTGCGAAAGGGATGGGGTTTGATATGCCGATTGTAAATCTTGAATTACCTGCTTATAGCAAGAAAGAAAATTGGGGGGCCTCAGAAACCTTTTATCAATTGACAAGAACCCTTTTAAAAGAAAAAGTAAGCTATTCAGAAAAAATAAGTCCTCTAAGGTGGAAGGAATTTGGGCGTAGACCAAAAGTCAATATTCTTGGCCCTTCATTACTAGGATTTAGATGCAGAGATGATGTAATCGAAATCCAACGGATACTTTCAGAGCAAGGAATAGATACAAACGTAGTTGCTCCATTAGGTGCTAATCCTGATGATATTGAAAGACTAATTGATGCTGAAATAAATATTTGTCTTTATCCAGAAATTGCGGAAGCATCATGCGAATGGCTTAAACGGAACTTTGGAATGGAATATACAAACTCTATTCCAATTGGAATAAAAAATACAATTGAATTTATAAATGAAGTTCATAAGAAATTAGATCTTCCTTTGACGAATAAAAAAGAATTAGAAAATAAATCAAAACTTCCTTGGTACTCAAAATCAGTTGACTCAAATTATCTAACTGGCAAAAGAGTTTTTATTTTTGGTGATGGAACACATGCAATTGCAGCAGCCAAAATTGCTAAGGAAGAATTGGGTTTTGAAGTAGTGGGTCTTGGAACATATAGCAGGGAGATGGCCAGGCAAGTAAGAGCTACTGCAAAAGATCTAAATGTAGAAGCTCTGATAACTAACAATTATCTAGAAGTGGAAGATGCCATAAAAAAAACCGCCCCTGAACTAGTATTAGGGACCCAAATGGAAAGGCATAGTGCAAAAAGACTCGGCATTCCATGCTCAGTAATTAGTACTCCAATGCATGTTCAAGATGTTCCTGCAAGATATAGCCCTCAAATGGGATGGGAAGGAGCAAATGTGATTTTTGATGACTGG
>CACJAC010000035.1 GCA_902591275.1 uncultured Prochlorococcus sp.
AATTTTTTAAAGATAAATCTTCATCACTTGGAAAAAAAATCAGAATTAAAGACCATACTTATGAAATTATAGGAATACTAAAACCAAAAGGAGCTGTATTTGGAAGTAATCAAGATAAAAATGCTTATATTCCATTAACCACTATGGTCAATAGGATTACAGGTAAGGACCCGACATATGGAGTAAGTTTAAGCTTCATTAGCGTTGAAGCGATAAATAAAAATGCAACTAGTGCCGCTAAATTTCAGATTACTAACTTATTAAGGCAAAGACATAAAATAATCAGAGATGATGACTTTGCCGTTAGATCACAAGAAGATGCATTGAATATAGTAACCAATATAACAAGTGGGTTAACGTTTTTATTGGCTGGTATTGGGGCAGTATCTTTGGTAGTTGGAGGCATAGGAATCATGAATATTATGCTTGTTTCTGTAAGTGAAAGGACTGAAGAAATTGGACTTAGAAAAGCAATAGGAGCTAAACAGTCAGATATATTAATTCAATTTTTGATTGAGGCATTGATTTTATCTACAATTGGAGGATTAATTGGAACAACAACAGGATTATCAGGTGTTTTTCTTTTATCTCTGATAACACCACTTCCTGCATCAGTAGGAATTACAACTACTTTTTCCACCATGATCATTTCAGGATCAATAGGTTTAATCTTTGGGGTTTTACCTGCAAAAAGAGCTTCTAAATTAGATCCAATTGTTGCATTGAGAAGTTTATAAATAGAAATTTAAAATAATGCTCAATTTTTATAAATTAATTGAGATACTGGTGAGTATTCAATCACTAGTAATAACATCAATGTTGCCTGTTTATATTCCACTACCTTTTATCTATAAATCTAGTAATAACTTTGAGTTACCTATCACATGGCAAATTCCAACCATAATTTTATTAACACTTATATTTCATAAAAAAGTTGTTTTTAGAGCATTTTCTTTATATATAATTTTGGGGTTATTTATATTTCCTGTCTTTCATCAAGGAGGTTCAATAGGTTATTTGCTCACTCCAAATTTTGGTTATTTATTAGGTTATTATCCATTAATCAAAATAATTGATAATTTCAATACTAGAAATAAAATAAACGTTGGTAATTTTTTAAAAAATGGATTTATAGCAATAGTTGCTATGCATTTAACTGGAATATTTTACAACTTCATACAAGTTATATTCTACAGTCAATTTAATTTATTTTTATATAATTTAGGGAAATACTCATTAGGTAAGATTGGATATCATTTTTTAATGCTTTTTCCACTTTTATTATTTATTAAACCTATAGAACGTTTAAAACATAACAAATAATGATTAATAAAATACAAACAAAAATATATTTTTTATCATTAAGTATTTTTATTGTTCTAATAGATCAATTTACGAAATATTTAATGTCTTATAATAATAAATTATTTATCAATAAAGATTTTCTTTTATTCAAATTAGACTTTGTAAAAAATTATGGGGCAGCTTTTAATATATTTAGTGGTAGTAGAATATTTTTATCGTTAATAAGTATTATTTTTTCAATATTACTTATTTATTTAATATTTAGAAAAAATACTTTAAACTCATTTGATCTATATGCTTATAGCTTTATTCTTGGTGGAACTATTGGTAATGGTATAGATAGGATATATAAAGGTTTTGTGGTTGACTTTATAAATTTAAATATTATAAATTTTCCAGTATTCAATATTGCTGATATATCTATTAATGTTGGTTTTATATTTTTACTGTATAACATATTTAAAAATACTAGATAAATGAATTACTTGAATTTAAAGTATATAAAGTATATTGCATTAATAATATTTCTATATATTTTATTTTCGATATTTATAAGAATAGTAAATATTTATACCCTTTTATTTTTTATAGTAATAATTTATATCTTTTATAATTTCGATAAAAGATTATTTAAAAAAATAGTTTATAAAGTTATATATAAAAATAAAAAAAATACACTTTCATTCAAAAATACATATGGTGCTGCCAAAATAAGTTTGGAAGGGGTCGAGAAAATTAATAAAAAAATTAACGATAAAGTAAAGGTTGAATTATTAAATTACCAAAAAAATAAACTAGTATCCCAATTAAAAACAGGAGATTATAAAGTTACTCTTTTTGGAGCAGGTTCCTCAGGGAAAACATCAATAGCAAGATCGTTATTGAAAAATATTGTCGGACAAACATCAGCAAAAATAGGTACAACTAAGCAAATTAATAGCTATAAAATTCGTATTCCAATCTTAAAAAGAAACATTAATATAGTGGATACTCCGGGTTTATTCGAACCATCTAAATTAGGAGAAGAAAGAGAAAAAGAAACAATTATACAAGCATCAAATTCTGACTTAGTTCTTTTTGTATTAGATCAGGACATAAATAAATACGAAAACTATTTAATTAGAGAATTAATAAAATTAAGGAAAAAAATAATAATAGTTCTAAACAAGTGTGATTTGAGGTCTAGAGATGAAAATAACCTCATCAAAGAAAATATAATTTCTATAACTTCCGCTAGAAAAAATAAAATTTCAGTTGTTCAAACAATCGCAGTAAATCAAAAATCTCCCTATACAAAATCAGATGTTTTAAATTTAGTTCCAGAGGTAGGAAGTTTATTTAGAGAAATAATTGAAACGCTCGATAATAATGGTGAAGAGTTATTAGCGGATAATATTCTTTTTCGTTCAAATAAGTTAGGTATTAAAAGTAAACATTTCGTACAAGAACAAAGATATTTAATGTCAAATAAAGTGATTAATAAATATATGTGGATAACAGGAGGAGTAATACTAGTTAATCCACTACCGGCTGTTGATTTCCTTACTACTACCTCCGTAAACCTTCAAATGATAATGGAATTATCAAAAATATATGAAATAAAGCTTACAAAAAAAGATGCAAAAGATTTAGCGAAATCATTGCTAAGCGCATTGGCTAAACAGGGAATACTAAAAGGGGGTCTCGCCATTCTTTCTCCTGTTTTAGCTACAAGTTTGACTAAAATAATATTATCTAAATCTATACAATCAGTTACAGCAGGCTGGTTAATAAGAATAGTAGGACTAAGTTTGATTGAATATTTTAAAAATGGACAAGATTGGGGAGATGGAGGAATTCAAGAAGTAGTAGACAAGATCTATAGAATAAATAAGAGAGAGGACCTTTTAAACAATTTCGTAAAAGAAGCTATTTCAAAAATTGAAATGAAAAAGTATTTCAAATCAAATAAAAGTTTGCCTCCATTTACTAATTAATATTGGATAATTGATCATTTAGATAAGTTCTGAAATCAAAGATAGTTATTAATAGTAAATAAGCAATACAAATAGCTATAGAGATAAACCCTGTTACTATTGCGATAATTTTTGGTCTTCCCATATTCATTAGTTAAGCATCTAGAAGTCTCAAAAGTTCTTCAATATCAGAATCCTTTGTATTGTAATTTCCCATGACAACCCTTAAAAAATATTTACCTTTAAATTTTGGTCTAGAAAGCATAAAATTATTTTTAATTAGTTCATTTACTTTAGTTTGAGTCCATGCATCAGAGTCTTTTGGCTCAAGTTTATTTGGTAAGAATGAAACAATATGAAGAGGTCCTGAATATATATCAAACTTATTTTTACTAATATTTTTTACAAAAAAATCTTTTCTTTTAATTGATGACTTTAATATATTTTCTATTCCTTTGAGACCTAAAAAACGTAACCCAAGCCAGAGTTTAATGACCTCCGCAGGTCTAGAACCTTGTATGCCTATTTCTCCTCTATTTATAATATTTTCTTTAGATGATATGTATGGTAGTCCAGTATTAAATGTATTTTCTAAAGTAGTCATATTTGAAACCAATAACAAAGATGAAGTCTTTGTAATGCCAATAATTTTTTGTGGATTTATCGTTATCGAATTAGCCTGATTAATATTATTTAGCCCTTCTATTGGAATAGAAGTTATAGCAAAAATCCCTCCAATTGAACCATCGATATGTAACCATATGTTTCTTTGTTTACAGATTTCACTTATTTCATTAATAGGATCAATGGCTCCTCTTACAGTTGTCCCAAGGGTGGCAACAATAGCAAATATTTTTTTATTTTCTATTGAACATTTATCTAAAGAGTTTCTCAGATCGTTTATATCCATTCGACCCTGATTATCAGTTTTAATCCTTACAAGATTCCTAATATCAAGACCCATTACTCTTATACATTTAACGAAGGAAGAATGAGCATCTTCACTAACAAGTAATACAGAATTGGGGTCTGAACCTAATCCAGCATTATATCTAGCTGCAATAAGTGCATTCAGATTACTTAATGTACCTCCGCTAGCAGCTATACCTCCTGAGAAATCATTAAACCCTATTTTCTTGGCAAACCATTTGCATAATGATTCCTCAAGCAAGGTTACACTTGGTGATAACTCGTAAGCGAGAAGATTATTATTTAAACCAGCAGCAATTAAATCTCCCAAAATAGAAAAAATTAAAGGTGGGGGATCAAGGTGAGCTAGTGAGCCAGGATGAACGGGATTAAATGAATTATGCAAAAGAGATTCAATATCAGAAAACAAATCTTCCTCGGAGTTACCATCTTCCGCAGGCATAATACAATTAAAAGTTTCATCAAAAGGTAAAGGACCATTTTTATCAGCTTTAGAGAACCAGTCACAAAGAGTTCGACTTGCTCTATTAAGAAGTGCAATCAATTTGTCATTAGTCCCTAAATTTGACGGGAAATATATATCTTTATTATTAATTAAATCTTCAGCCATCAGATAAGATATCTATTAATAATTCTATTCTCTATCTTGGTAAATGAGATATATTTTTGAAAATGGAAATAGTAATGAAGAACAACAACAAAAAACAAATAATTCAAAATACACTTCGTGGATGAATTCGATATTAAGAAGATCCGAAGAAATTGGAAAAGTTGAGCTACCAATCTGTTCAATAATTTTAGATGAGAGAGGAAGATGTATTGGGAGAGGGGTAAATAAGAGAAATATAAATAAAGACCCATTAGGTCATGCTGAGATAATGGCACTAAGGCAGGCATCTCTAATAAAAAATGATTGGAGATTTAATGAATGTATTATCATCACAAATTTAGAACCATGTACCATGTGTGCCTCAGCACTTATTCAAGCAAGGATGGGTAAAGTTGTTTTTGGTGCCTACGATAAGAAAAGAGGGGGATTGGGCGGCTCAATTGACTTATCAAAGCATAAAAGTTCTCATCACAAAATGGAAATCGTAGGAGGTATTTTAGAAGACGAATGCAGTAAAATTTTACAATTATGGTTTAAAAAGTTGAGGACTCAAAAATAGAATATTTTTTTAACTCAGTATCAAATAGGTTTAATAATCTGTCGACATTCTCATCACTTGAGTTATAGCCCATTAATCCTATGCGCCATACCTTACCAGACAATTCTCCAAGTCCATTTCCAATTTCTATTCCAAAGTTTCTTAAAAGATGATTTCTAAAACCATCTCCATCAACTGCAGGTGGGATCTTAACTGTTGTAAGAGTTGGCAATCGATAATCCTCTGATACATGTAATTCCATTCCTAGACTTTCTAAACCTTTCCAAAGTTTCTTTGCATTAGAATTATGCCTATACCAAACATTCTCTAAACCTTCATTTGCAATTAATCGTAAACCTTCTCGAATAGCAAAATTCATATTTACGGGGGCCGTATGATGGTAAACGCGATCAGAACCCCAATATTTATTTAAAAGAGATAAATCTAAATACCAGTTAGGTACTTTTGTTTTTCTTGAACTTAGTTTTTCTTCAGCTCTTTTATTCATCGTAAAAGGGCTTAATCCTGGGGGACAACTTAATCCTTTTTGACTACAACTGTATGCTAGATCAATTTTCCATTCGTCTATCAATAGTTCTAGAGCTCCAAGAGAAGTAACTGCATCAACTAAAAACAAGCAGTTATTTTTTCTACATACATCCCCAATACCATCAAGAGGTTGTAAAACACCACTAGATGTTTCAGCATGGACAATAGCAAAAATTGCTGGTTTTTTAGTTTCTATTTCATACTTGATTTCTTCATAAG
>CACJAC010000036.1 GCA_902591275.1 uncultured Prochlorococcus sp.
GCAATTTTATTAAATCCATCAGGCAAATAATTAATTGAATCGCCATGACTCATCCACATTATAGATTTATCTTCTACATCAGAAAGAAGATCAGATTCCTGATCTATATTGATTGGTGCTCTACCATATTCAGCTTTTTTGGTCGCTGAGGTAACAGATCCTCCTAGCTCTTTGACCATCAGTTGCATTCCATAGCATATACCAAGAATAGGAATTCCTAAATTAAAAATTTTTTCATCACACTTTGGAGCATTTTGTTCATATACAGAATTTGGGCCTCCACTCAAAATGATCCCTTTAGGATTAATATTTTTAATTTCCTCAATTGAAATGTAATTACTTACTACAAGAGAGAAAACATTAGTTTCCCTAATTCTTCTTGCAATTAATTCAGAATATTGAGATCCAAAATCCAAAATTAATATTGAAGGATCTCGTTCTTTTTTTAAAGATGTTTGACTCATGTATAAAAGTTAACTCAATTTATTTACAAAAGCATAATGAATAACAATTTAATCTCATTGAAAATAAGAAATATACTTATCGCCGTAAATTCCAGCCCACCTTATTTTCCTTTTTCTATCAAAAATGATTGATGCGATTTCCATATCAGTTTTTACATACCTATTTACATACGTAAAAGAACGCTTTTCGATCGTATTTGACAAATTCTTGAATAATTTATCAGCTAAAGATTTATTAAATGTTTCAAGAAGAAGTAATGCATTCTCAAGGTTATCTAACTGAGATAATTCAACTATTATTTTAGGTGGTACCTTTTCTTGAACGGCTAAATAAACAAGAATCTCAATTCTTGCGTCAGCTAAATGATTGTGTGTGTGAAAAATACCGCCTGCTAATTTAATTAATTTCCCGTGATAACCAAAAAGAATTACAGTTTTAACTTTTTTTATTGCAGCATCAACTAATAATGGCCCTATCCAATTTCCAATTTTAATAATTGGCAAATTAACATTATAAGACTTGGCTAAATTTAACCCATTTTCACCAATAACAAAAACAACTTCCCCTTTAAAATCATTTTGAATTAACTTCGCTAGATTATTTTTAGCTTCCTCTAATTGATCAGGTGAAGCACTCGAATAAGTTTCAGCAGAAGTGCCAATTATAGATAATCCATCAACAACACCAAATGACTTATTACTAGTTCTTTCAGCTAAAAACGCCCCATTTGGGAAAATAATTTCTAATTTCAAATTAAAGCCCTCAGGAATACTATCTAATAAGTTTTCATATAAAACTTCTTTTGCAAAATTAGAAATACATATCTCTAATGTATCTTTTTTTATACCCACTCCATATCCTGCAATAATATTTATTGGAATTGTTTGAACAGGAGTATCAAGAGAAATTTCTTCTAAAGAGGCTATTGTCCATATTTCTAAGTTTTGTGTAATGTCAAGATCTAAGCCAGACTTAGCAAAGGAAATTCCTAGTGCATGCGAGCCATCTTTAAGTAAACCAACAGAATGAATCTCGATTTTGATTTCTTTTTTTTCGTTCGGAATTTTTATTAGTTCATAATTTTCAAATGGTAAGCCTACTAATTTTTTTAATGCTGACCTAGCAGCTCCAGCAACCCACAAAGGTAAAGAAAATCCTTTTTTCAAATCAAGTAATTGAAAAATATATAATGAGAACTAATCTAAGAATGACCTATTTAACAAAAAGTGGCCATACAACAAAAATTATCATTGATGATTCCTGGACCCACACCAGTTCCAGAAAAAGTTTTACAAGCATTAAGTAAGCATCCAATAGGCCATCGCAGTAAAGAATTTCAAGATCTAGTAGAAAGTACTACTAAAAACTTAAAGTGGCTTCATCAAACTCAAAATGATGTTCTAACAATCACTGGTAGTGGAACTGCCGCAATGGAGGCTGGAATAATAAATACTTTAAGCAGAGGAGATAAAGTAATTTGTGGAGAAAATGGAAAATTTGGCGAAAGATGGGTAAAAGTTGCTAAAGAATTTGGTTTAGAAGTAATAAAAATTGATTCCGAATGGGGTACTCCACTTGATCCAGAAGAATTCAAAAAGGTATTAGAAGAGGATAAACAAAAAGAAATAAAGGCGGTTATTTTGACTCATTCTGAAACCTCAACAGGTGTAATTAATGATCTAGAAACTATAAGTTCATATATCCGCACACACAACACGGCTCTATCAATTATTGACTGCGTTACAAGTCTTGGAGCTTGCAATGTACCAGTAGATGAATGGCAATTAGATATCGTTGCTTCAGGATCACAAAAGGGATATATGATACCTCCAGGGCTTAGTTTTATAACAATGAGCCAAAAAGCATGGGAAGCTGCAGAAAAATCTAATTTACCAAAATTTTATTTAAATTTGAAATCCTACAGAAAAAGTCTTTTAAGTAACAGTAATCCATATACTCCAGCAGTTAATTTGGTTTTTGCTTTAGATGAAGCTTTAAAAATGATGAGAGAAGAAGGCTTAGATAACATTTTCCTCAGACACAATAAACATAAATTAGCAATGAGCAATGCTATAAAAGCTTTAAATCTAAAATTATTTGCTGATGAAAAATATTTAAGCCCTTCTGTTACTGCAATAAAAACAGAAGGTATGGATGCTGAAGAATTTAGAAAGATAATAAAAAATAATTTCGATATTCTACTTGCTGGTGGTCAAGATCATTTGAAAGGGAAAATATTCAGAGTAGGACATTTAGGTTATGTTAATGACAGAGATATTATTACGGTAGTTTCTGCTATAAGTAATACGCTTCTCGATCTTGGTAAAATTACAGCCCATCAAGCTGGTGAGGCACTAGTTGTGTTATCAAAATATCTTGAAGGAAATTAAGTTAGGTGCCTGGCTCTTCAACATTTCCGCCTAGTTCAACAATCTTTTTTCTAAGAACGATTGATCTTTTTTCATCACCTTTGGTTTGAGCTATTGCAAGGGCAAACTCTAATTTTTCAAGCTGGTGACCCCCCTCAAAAAAAGATAATTTTTTCTTTATGCGGTTTTTATTTTCTTTGTATGAAATTTGTGAAGACATAATAATTCATGCTTAGAATAATATTATGCCAACAAAAGGGGACATTATGAGAGAAGGCCAAAAATATTATTTGACTATAAACTTAAACAAAAAAAAAATTTTCTAATATCATGTTCAGACATCCTTCAAATTTATGCCTAACATAAATTTAATCTATTATCTAATTGCAGGTTGTATGTTTGGAGCTTTAGCTCTAAAAACAGGGATTCCTGCCGCTCCTCTTGCAGGTGCCTTAATAGGTGCAAGCATACTCAGCATCAGTGGCAAAGTCGACATAGCAGAGTGGCCAATTGGGACAAGAACTATTTTAGAAATCGGAATTGGAACAGTAATTGGTACATCATTAACAAAAGATTCATTAGTTGATATTCAAAATTTATGGAGACCAGCCATTTTAATTACTTTTACTTTAGTTATTACTGGATTAGCAATTGGATTATGGACGAGCAGATTACTTAATATAGATGTGATAACAACAATTCTGGGAGCTGCACCAGGAGGAATTAGCGGAATGAGTCTTATAGGTTCTGAATACGGAGTAGGAGCTGCAGTAGCAACTCTACACGCAATAAGATTGATTACTGTGCTTTTAATTCTTCCTTTGGTTGTTAAATGCTTGAATATATTTGGAGTAATTAAATCTTAAATTTCTATAGACATATGCACAATAAAAGATATTTTTAAGTAGCAGATAAAAGGCTAATGAAAAGATTTAAGAAGAATAAACTAATATTATTAGCTTTAGGAATTTTCACTCCTCTAACCCTTACTACGTCAAAAGTAAATGCAGGTGCATTTGGAGCAGAAATTTTTTGTACTATGAGAGATGGCGGAAATGACCATGAAAGTAGTTGGGATGCAGCTTACACATATATAAAAAAACAAAAGGGAGGAGTTTTCAAGGTTTCACCTAAAAATGCAGCAGCGCAAATTACTGAAACAGTTATAAGAGAAAAAGAAAAATTTAGTTATTGCGTTGAATATTTAGATAATCTTTATCCAAATAGAAAACTAATACGAGATTTAGAAAAAGAAGCTAAAGATAAAGAAAAGAAAAGAAAAAAATTAGAAAAAGAATTAGAAGAAGCTAATGAAGAAATTTCTGAAAAATATACAGATGAAATCCTTGATAGATATAGTTATTAATCAAGGTTTAAGGAAGATGATGATTTTTGATATATACTTTTTTGTATCTAAACACACGAAATCACATTTTTACTTGGAAATTTAGGATAAAAAGCATAATAAAATATTGACTTTTAATATATTCAAGCCATTATTTATTTAACTAAATATTCTGAATGCATATTAATGATGCGGTGTTTTTAGAGGATTTATGTCCTAAGTTCAGATTTAGACAATGGCGAAAATCTATTCATAGATTTACGGGAAAAAGTTGTATATATTGCGGAAAAACATCAGAATCTATTGACCATGTAATACCACGAAGCCAAGGAGGATTAAGTACAACAGAAAACTGTGTCCCTGCATGTCTTTCTTGTAATGGGGACAAATCAGATGAAAATGCCTTGTATTGGTATAGAAGGCAAAAATTTTATGATCCCCGAAGAGCAATGGCTATAAGAGCTTGGTTAGAAGGAGATTTAAGATTAGCTATTAGATTACTACAATGGGCTAATCCTAATTTTAAGGAAAAAAATAAAAATTATATAAAAGATGAGTCAGAATATAAAGCAGCTTGACTACCAAACGTTACATATTTTTCTAGAGTTATAACTGTTACAAATATTTTCCAATTCTCTTGGCGATTCTGGGAATATTAAAATTGCAGAAAACGAAATAAGAAAGACAAACAACTTTTGGTAGAATTTAAAATTAATTAAACCAACTTCTTTCTTTGCCACACGAGTGTAACTTTTGCTAAAACAGAAAGTTTTTGATTTTAAATCGGGCTCAAGAGCTTTCTTCATTAAAAATTAATACATATGTACTACTATAATCCAGCATGAAGAAGCCTGCAAGTTTACTCGGAAATAAAAATAAATTTCTAATCTTTGGATGTGGTTTTAGCGGTAGTTTTTTTGCAAAAACTATTAGAAAATTCGGTTGCACTGTTTTAACAAGCTCAAGATCTGCAAGCAATGATCCAAATAGTTTTATTTTCAATAGTGAAAACGCTGTAGTTCCTGATGAAGAAATTTTTGATGGAGTCACGCACGTTCTTAGTTGCATACCTCCTGACAAAAATGGTAATGATCCTGTATTAAAAAAACTTCAAAGTAAACTACAAGATTTATCCCTTGAATGGGTTGGATATTTATCTACCACAGGAGTATATGGAAACACCGAAGGTGGTTGGGTTTCTGAAATAGATCAGCCTAATCCTTTTCAAAAAAGAAGTCATAATAGATTAAATTGCGAAAAAAAATGGATTGAGTCTAATTTGCCAGTGCAAATTTTTAGATTACCTGGCATCTATGGACCTGGGAGATCCACCTTTGAAGCTATCAAAAATCAAAAAATTCAAGTCATTTTAAAAAAAGCTCAAGTATTTTCAAGAGTTCATGTTGCTGATATTACACATGCGATTATTTATTTATTACAAAATAAAGATTGTTTAAAGTTTCACCAAATCATTAATATTGCTGATGATGAACCCTGTTCTCAGATAGAAGTTATTCAATATTGCTACGAATTACTTGGTTTAACAATGCCAAGTCCAATATTATTTGAGGATGCAAAAGATAAATTATCACCTATGGCTCAATCTTTTTGGATGGAAAATAGAAGAGTTTCGAACAAACTTTTATGCGAAACGCTCGGTTATCAATTAATTTACAAAAACTATAAAGTAGGCTTAAAAAATTGCTATTTGAATAGTTAAAAAAATAAATTAAAAACTTTTTATGAATTTTCAAAATACAAATAAAATATTGAAGGTAGTATTGAGTGTCGGAGATGAGTCAGGCATTGGACCTGAAATAATCTTAAAAGCACTAAGTTCTAGTGAGATTCCAGAAAATATTGACTTTACATTAGTTGGATCAAAAAAAAATCTACAAAATACCTATAAA
>CACJAC010000037.1 GCA_902591275.1 uncultured Prochlorococcus sp.
TTCCACTAATATTGCAGGCATTAGCATTTCGATTATTAAAGAAAAATGAAGCAATTGAGGTTTATGAATATTTAGATCCAGTAGTTCAACAAACTTTATTAGAAAGACTTCGCTCAGGAGAAGTTTTAGAAATCGTTGAAAAAATGTCTCCTGATGACAGGGTTCAACTCTTTGATGAATTACCTGCGAAAGTTGTACGCAAATTTTTGTCTGCTCTTAGTCCTGGAGAAAGGAAAGTAACAGCTGAATTACTTGGATATGAGCCTGAAACTGCTGGAAGATTAATGACAACTGAATTTATAGACCTTAAAGAAATGCAAACAGCAGATGAGGCTCTTACTTTAGTTAGAAAAAGAGCCCCATTTACTGAAACTATATACAGCTTGTATGTCACAGATAAAGAAAGACATTTAACTGGTATTCTCTCTTTAAGAGACCTTGTAACTGCCGATCCTTCTAAGCAAATTGGAGACGTTATGACAAGAGATGTAGTTAATATATCTACTAATACGAATCAAGAAGAGGTTGCTAGAGCTATACAAAGGTATGATTTTTTAGCTCTCCCGGTCGTTGATAAAGAAAAAAGACTTGTTGGGATAGTAACTGTTGATGATTTAATTGATGTCATAGAACAAGAAGCAACAAGAGACATTTATGCTGCGGGGGCAGTACAAGCTGGAGATGAAGATGATTATTTCCAAAGTAGTTTATTTACAATTGCTCGAAGAAGAATTTTATGGTTATTAATTTTGGTTTTGGCAAATGGTTTAACGACTAAAGTTATAGCTATGAATGATCAAATATTAAAAGAAATAGTTTTATTAGCTGCATTTATCCCACTACTTATAGGTACTGGGGGAAATGTTGGCGCTCAAAGTTCAACTGTTGTGATTAGAGGTTTAAGCACTCAAAAATTGAAGTCTCTGGGTGCAATTAAGGCAGTCGTAAAAGAAGCAATTACAGGGGCTCTTCTAGGTGTTTTCATGATGCTTGTAGTATTTCCCTTTGCTTGGTGGCAAGGAGAAGGGCCATTAATCGCGTCTGCAGTGGGGATAAGTTTAATATCTATAACAACTTTAGCTGCTACTACAGGAGCGATTCTCCCTTTGTTGTTTGACAGAATGAAATTAGATCCAGCCTTAATGTCTTCCCCTTTTATTACAACAGTTACTGATATTGCTGGTGTATTTATTTATCTCAGTACAGCAAAATGGCTATTCAACTCTTCATTAGGCTAAATTCACTAGGTATTTATTCTCATTTTTGTAAAAATGTGGATTTTTATGTTTAACTTTACATTTCTTAATGGTATTGTTTACAAAACATCATTCATCTTTCATGTCTTCCGAAACAATAAGTGAAAACAAACTAGCGTCAATCGCAAGTATAAAAGCTAGTAATGATGTTGATCTTGTTAGGTCATATTTAAGAGATATAGGAAGAGTTCCATTACTATCGCATGAGCAAGAAATTACTCTAGGTCGACAAGTTCAAGAGTACATGGAAATTGAAAGAACAGAATTAGAAATTATTGATTTAACAGGAGATAAACCTAGTATTGAAGAGTTATCGACAAAATTAAATTTATCTACAACTATAATAAAAAAAAGACTAAGAGCCGGACAGAGAGCTAAAGAAAGAATGGTCGCAGCCAACTTAAGATTAGTTGTAAGCGTTGCAAAAAAATATACAAAAAGAAATATGGAACTTTTAGATTTAATTCAAGAGGGAACTATTGGATTAGTCAGAGGAGTTGAAAAATTTGATCCGGCCAGAGGTTACAAGTTTTCAACATATGCCTACTGGTGGATTAGACAAGGTATTACTAGAGCAATAGCTGAAAAAAGCCGGGCGATAAGACTACCAATTCACATAACTGAAATGTTGAATAAGTTAAAAAAAGGTCAAAGAGAACTCAGCCAAGAAATGTCTAGAACTCCAACTGTTAGCGAACTGGCAAAATATGTAGAGCTTCCCGAAGATGACGTCAAAGATTTGATGTGTAAAGCTGGGCAGCCAGTTAGTCTTGAAACCAAAGTTGGTGATGGTGAAGATACTGTTTTATTAGATTTACTGGCAGGGGGCGAAGATTTGCCAGACGAACAAATAGAGATGGATTGTATGAGAGGTGATCTGCATTCTCTTTTACATCAACTGCCTGATTTACAATGCAGAGTTCTAAGAATGAGATATGGAATGGATGGTGATGAGCCAATGTCTCTTACAGGTATAGGAAGAGTATTAGGGATAAGTAGAGACAGAGTAAGAAACCTAGAAAGAGATGGATTGAGAGGCTTAAGAAGACTTAGTGATAATGTAGAAGCCTATTTTGTTTCTTGAATAAATTCATTTATTAACTTATTTGTTTTTTCGGGTTCTTCATCGTGAGGACAATGGCCAGCCGCATTGATAATATCTAATCTTTTAATATTCCTAAAATTTTTCTTCCACTCCTTTGCTTCATTTAAAGATTCCCAAGGATCTTTTTCTCCCCAAATCAATTGGATTGGAGCATCAACTTTATCGAAAAGGTCAGTAGCAAGATAGTCATCAAATAAGTTAATAAAACCTCGAAATGCTTCTTTAGAATTTTTCCTTTGAGAGGGTTGATAAAGTATTTCAATTAATTCTTTATCAACATTTTTTCCTGAAGGGTAAGCTTTTTCAAGTATTTTCTTTATAGTTTTTGGATTAGCAGCTCTTGTAAAAAGTGCATTACTAATTACTCTTTGTCTGACTATCGTTTTAAGGACGGGTCTCAATAGATTCATTAAGATATCACTTTTTTTTAAACGTTTATCATCCATAGTTCTTTGTGCACAATCAATTAAGATGATACCTTTGCAATTATCTTTGAGGATTTCAGCAGCTTTCAATGCAATAACACCACCGATTGAATTTCCTACCAAGTAAACAGGAGATTTTATTACCTCTGCACAAAATGTTGATATTTGATTACCCCATAAGTCAAATGAATATTTAATTGAGTTTTCTTTATCAGGTTCGTAATTTAATAAAGCACTAGGCTGGCTGCTATCCCCAAATCCTAATAAGTCAATAGCGTAGCAGTTAGAAAATTTACCAAGAAAATTTTGGTTATGTCTCCAGTGGTTTTTTGGATGCCCCAAATCCATGAATTAATAAAATTTTAATATTTTTTTCAGAAGTAGATTTTTTAGATAAAGACCAAGAAATTTCCCAATTTTTCCATTTCCAAATTTTAGATTTATTTAAAGACACTGTGAATATGCTTTTAATTAAACTTTAATTCAAAAAAAAATTATTCGTTTTTAATAATTTATTCTTAGTTAAGAAAAAGCGTTCATTTTATGAAAAAGAGAAAGGTAATATGTATTGGAGAGGCTTTAATAGACAGAATCAGAAATAAGTCAAATCGAGGATTTACAGATTTTTTGGGCGGTGCTCCTGCTAATGTTGCTTGTGCATTAAGAAAATTAAAAATAGATTCAATATTTATAGGATGTTTGGGTAGTGATGATTATGGAAAAAAATTTATTACGAAATTTAATGAATTAGGTGTTGATTTAGATTATTTGCAATTAGATAATGATTCATCTACTCGCGTGGTTAATGTAGGTAGAGATAAATTTGGAGATCGTTTTTTTTCAGGCTTTGAGGAAAGTTCTCATTCATGCTTTGCAGACGAAGTTCTTTGTAAGAAATTAATAGAAAAAAAATTTTTAAATTTGGAGAAATCTTTTCTAGAAACAAAATATTTGGTTACAGGAACGATCTTATTATCATCTCCAATATCAGCAGAGACTATTTTTTTTCTTCTTGAAAAGGCTAAAAAATTTGAAGTCAAAATAGTTATTGATTTGAATTGGAGAGAGGTCTTTTGGGATCATTCAAGTTTTTCATCAGAAATTAGTAAAGCCGCGAGGGTAAATTTTATCAAGAAATTTTTAAATCATGCAAATGTTTTAAAACTTGCTAAAGAAGAAGCAACTTTGTTTTTTGAGGATGAAAATCCCTCGCTAATATCTCAACAATTGTCTAATAGACCTGATGTAATAATAACTGATGGAAAAAATCCCGTTAAATGGTATATCAATGGATTGCAGGGAATTAACGAAACTCTTACTTCACAAAAAATTGTTGATACAACTGGCGCAGGAGATGCTTTTCTAGCTGGCTTAATTTCAAAATTAATTTCTTCTGGCTATCCTTCAAATGAGCTAGAAATAGAAGATTGCATTAAGTTTGCAGGTGTTTGTGGATTATTAACTTGTCTTGGTGAAGGCGCCATCGAGCAACAGCCAAATTATGAGAGGGTTAATGAGTTTTTGGGATCTCTTATTTCATAGTTTCTCCCATAATTTTTTGCGTAACTAATTTCTATTTTCCAGAAATTATCAATAACTGCTTCGATTAATTCTGGCCATTCAACAACTAAAATAGCTTGTTTTTGTATTGCCTCTTCTTCTTCTGAAAAAAAAATTTCTTTTGCTGAAGAAATATTTTCTAACCTGTATAAATCAAGATGAATTAATGGAATTTTTCCAGAGTAATAGTGATGCGATAAAGCAAATGTAGGGCTTGTAATGTCCTCAGAGATTAATAAGCCTTTAGCAATCCCTTGCACAAAGGAAGTTTTTCCAGCCCCAATTGGACCTTGCAATAAAACAATTGATTGTGGATTCAATTTGTGCGAGAGTTTTTTCCCTAAATTTAAAGTCTCATTTAAATCCTCAACAAACACAAAATTGCACAAAAATCATTTATAGTTTAAATGGAAATCTTTATAATAGGAATGGTTATCGCAAATTCACTTAAAACCTCTACACCAAGTTATGTAATTGCAGATATTTCCCTATCAGATTTTGGCTGTAAAGAAATTAAAATTGCCGAAACTGAAATGCCTGGGTTAATGGCACTTAGAGATAAATATCAATCTGAAAAACCACTAAAAGGTGCAAAAATAGCTGGAAGTCTTCATATGACTATCCAGACAGCCGTCTTAATAGAAACTCTTGTTGACCTAGGTGCAGAAGTTAAGTGGGCTTCATGCAATATTTTTTCAACTCAAGATCATGCAGCTGCAGCTATCGCAGATCAAGGAATTTCTGTATATGCAAAAAAAGGGGAGACTCTTGATGAATATTGGCAATATACCCACTACATCCTTGATTGGGGTTCAGACTCTCCAAATATGATTCTTGACGATGGGGGAGATGCAACTGGTTTATTGATACTCGGTAGCAAAGCAGAAAAAGATTTATCTGTTTTAGATAATCCCGGTAATGAAGAAGAAATCGCTTTATTCAATTCTATTAAGTCTAAGTTGGAAACTGATTGTAACTTCTATTCTAGAATTAAGAGTAATATTATTGGTGTCACTGAAGAAACTACAACGGGAGTGGCAAGACTTTATCAACTGCAAAAACAAGATGCTTTACCTTTCCCTGCTATTAATGTTAATGATTCAGTAACTAAGAGCAAATTTGATAATTTATATGGCTGTCGAGAATCTCTTGTTGACAGTATAAAGCGTGCCACTGATGTAATGATTGCTGGAAAGGTAGCTTTAGTAATGGGTTTTGGAGATGTAGGTAAAGGTTCAGCCCAGTCTCTAAGAGGGCTTGGCGCAATTGTAAAAGTTGCTGAAGTTGATCCAATTTGTGCTCTTCAAGCAGCAATGGAAGGTTTTAGCGTTG
>CACJAC010000038.1 GCA_902591275.1 uncultured Prochlorococcus sp.
AAGAAAATTTATCTACCTTCAGTGGGCACATATCCCGCATAAAAGAAATATTAGATTCACTTGATTATAAGAAAGGATTGTCGGTTGTTTTGCTAGATGAGATTGGATCTGGCACAGATCCTCTTGAAGGAAGTGCTCTTGCGATGGCTTTATTAAAAGAATTTGCAAATAAATCTGATATCACTTTTGCAACTACACATTATGGAGATATTAAGGCTTTAAAATATAACGACTCAAGATTTGAAAACGTATCAGTTGCCTTTGATGAGGATTCTTTGAAGCCAAAATACATACTCAACTGGGGTATTCCTGGGAGAAGTAATGCTTTGTCAATTTCAAAGAGAATTGGTCTCGATGAAAGCATACTCAATGAAGCTGCAAATTATCTAAAGCCAAAAGAATCAAGTATTCGATTGAATACCCTCAGGAGGAACATAAAGCATCTCAAGCCAGTTTCCTTCAGTATCCTTCATATAAAAAGATGCTGTTCCATCTCTATGCTCATGTAAAGGACCAACTTTTACACCAGAATTTTTTAAATCATTTTGAATATTTTCCACTTCTTTTTTATTTTCAAAATGAAAAGCAAAGTGAGGTCCCGCAGCTTTGTAGCTAGGGCCTAACAAAGCAAGTCCATCTTTCCCTTTACCTGCCTCTAAATAAGACCAATCTTTATCATCCCAAACCAATTTCATACCCAGCTTAATATAAAAAGATTTCGCCCTTTCGAGATCCTCTACTCTAAGTGCAATGTGACCAATCCTATTTACTCCTTGTGAAAACTTCAAAACAAAGCAATAATTTATTATTTATCTAAGAATAAACCAAATTTTTGTTAATAATGAGTTTTTAAGTATCCTGCAACCATTGAGATGCATCACAAGCATGATAAGTGAGTATTAATTTTGCTCCTGCTCTTTTAAAACTAAGCAATGTCTCTAAAACAATATCTTTTTCGTTAATCCAGTTCTTCATAGCAGCAGACTTTACCATGGCATACTCCCCACTAACGTTGTATGCAGCTATGGGCTTATTTGAAAATGTGCTTAGTCTATAAACAATATCCAAATATGAAATTCCTGGTTTTACCATCAAAATATCAGCTCCTTCATACTGATCCAATGCAGATTCAATTAAAGCCTCTTTTGAATTGGCAGGGTCCATTTGATATGTAGACTTATTGTCTGGAATTACTTTCTTACTATTTTCTCTAGGAGCCGAATCTAAAGCAGTTCTAAACGGACCATAATAAGCAGATGAATATTTAGCTGTATAACTAATAATACCTACATCACTAAATCTTTCACTATCAAGAGCAGTTCTAATTGCTCCAACTCTCCCATCCATCATGTCACTAGGGCCAATAAAATCTGCTCCAGCTCTAGCTTGAGTTAAAGCTTGTTTTTTTAAAATTTCGATTGTTTCATCGTTCAATATTTTGCCAGTTTCATCAACTAATCCATCATGACCATCACAAGAGTATGGGTCCAAGGCAACATCTGTCATTATTGCCATTTCTGGAATCTCTTTTTTTAATTTTCGAATAGCTTTAGGTATTAAACCATCTTCATTAAAACATTCTGCTCCATCTTCAGTCTTTAAGCTATCGTCAATTTTTGGGAAAAGAACCACACACCTTATTCCCAATTCCCATGCCCTAGTAACCTCCTTTATTAAGCCATTAATATCCCATCTATAAGTTCCGGGCATTGCTGAAATGTCCTCTTTAAAATCTTTTTCATGAATAAACAATGGATATATAAAGTCCGATGCCGTTAGATGGTTTTCTCGAACCATTTCTCTAATTGCCTCATTTCTTCTTAATCTTCTTGGACGAATAATCGAATTCATTTGAATATTATTTAAATTGAAAAATATTTATCTAATACATTAATCGCTTGCCTCGCACAAAAATTAATCAGAGACTAATTTTGTTCAGGAAAATTAACTAAAATTTATTTAATAAGAGCAAAAAAAAGTTACAAAAATATTTTGCACAATCTTCATTTTTCACAAATTTACATCATTTAGAGATAATATCTTTTAGTTAAGTATTTATTTTGAGGAAAGCATCTTTGAACATAATTAATGGATTTCATCTGAAAAATGTAAGAGGCGATATTCTAGGAGGCATCACAGCCGCAGTAGTGGCTTTACCTCTCGCTCTTGCTTTTGGAAATGCTGCGTTAGGACCTGGCGGAGCAATTTATGGACTTTATGGAGCAGTAGTAGTTGGTTTTTTAGCTGCATTATTCGGCGGAACACCTGCTCAAGTTAGTGGACCTACCGGTCCCATGAGTGTAACTGTTGCAGGTGTAGTAGCAGGCTTGGCCGCAGTAGGGGTTCCAAGAGATCTTTCTGCAGGACAAATTTTACCTTTAGTTATGGCAGCGGTAGTCATTGGCGGCTTACTGCAAATATTATTCGGGATTCTAAAACTAGGTAAATACATTACTTTAGTTCCATATTCTGTTGTTTCAGGATTTATGTCTGGTATTGGAGTAATAATCATTGCGCTTCAGATTGGACCATTACTTGGAATTAGCACTCGAGGTGGAGTAGTCGAATCTTTAACTACTGTATTTTCAAATTTCCAGCCCAATGGTGCTGCTATTGGAGTTGCAATAATGACACTAGGTATAGTATTTCTTACTCCTAGAAAAATAAGTCAGTGGGTACCTTCTCCTCTCTTGGCACTATTGATAGTTACTCCAATATCAATATTAATTTTTGGAGATGGAGCAATTGATAGAATTGGAGAAATTCCAAGGGGAGTTCCATCTTTAAATTTCCCAAGTTTTAATCAATATTTCCCAATTATTTTCAAAGCAGGATTAGTCTTAGCAGTACTTGGCGCAATTGACTCCTTACTGACATCTCTAGTAGCAGACAATATCTCTCAAACAAAACATAATTCTGATAGAGAACTTATTGGTCAAGGGATAGGAAATGCAGTTGCAGGTCTGTTTTCAGGTTTACCTGGAGCAGGAGCAACAATGAGAACAGTCATAAATGTTAAATCTGGAGGATCAACTCCTATCTCTGGTATGGTTCACTCAGTTGTATTGCTGATAGTTTTAGTTGGTGCGGGACCTTTAGCTGAGCAAATACCAACTGCGTTACTAGCAGGAATCCTTATAAAAGTAGGTTTAGATATTATTGATTGGGGATTTTTAAGGAGGGCTCACAAATTATCTTTAAAAACTTCAGTAGTAATGTATGGCGTACTTTTGATGACAGTTTTTTGGGATTTAATTTGGGCAGTTTTAGTAGGTGTATTCATAGCAAATATGCTCACTATCGATTCAATAACTGAAACTCAACTAGAAGGTATGGATGAGGATAATCCTTTATCAAAAGATGATCAAGCTAAAAATGAATTACCTGCTGATGAAAAAGCACTACTAGATAGATGTTCAGGAGAAGTAATGCTATTTAGACTTAAAGGACCACTTAGTTTTGGAGCAGCTAAAGGTATATCTGAGAGAATGATGCTTGTAAGAAACTACAAAGTTTTGATATTAGATATCACTGATGTTCCAAGACTTGGAGTGACCGCGACTCTGGCAATAGAAGATATGATGCAAGAAGCAAAAAATAATTCCAGAAAAGCATTTGTTGCAGGTGCTAATGAAAAAGTAAAAGATAGATTAGCTAAGTTTGGAGTTGAAGGGATTATTGAAACAAGAAAAGAAGCTTTAGAAACTGCTCTAAATGAAATAGCCTAATAATTTATGGAAATAAGTCCAATTCTGCAAAATGTATTAGCCCCGCCAGTTCTTTTCTTTTTGATTGGAGCAATATCAGTACTCTTTAAATCTGATTTAGAGATACCAGCTCCATTACCTAAACTCTTCTCCTTATACCTACTCCTAGCTATTGGTTTTAAAGGAGGTATAGAGATACAGAAAAGTGGTTTTACAGATCAAGTATTGCCTACTTTAAGTGCTGCAATACTGATGTCACTAGTAATCCCGCTGATTGGATTTTTAATTTTAAGATTTAAGTTTGATGTCTTTAATTCAGCTGCGATAGCAGCAGCATACGGTTCAATTAGTGCTGTTACATTTATCTCTGCAGAAAGTTTTTTAGAAAGTCAAAAAATAGCTTTTGATGGGTTTATGGTTGGCGCTTTAGCTTTAATGGAGTCTCCTGCAATAATTGTTGGATTATTACTTGTGAAATTTGCAGCTCCAAAAAATAGACCAAAATCAAGAAAAATGCATCTAAGCGCAATATTACACGAATCATTTTTGAATGGATCAGTTTATTTATTGCTCTCAAGCTTGATTGTAGGATTTCTCACTGCTTCCAGTAATCCCTCAGGAATTGAAAAAATGGAGCCTTTTACTGGACAATTATTCTATGGAGCAGAATGCTTCTTCTTGTTAGATATGGGAATAGTTGCTGCTCAAAGATTGCCGAGACTGAAAAATGCGGGTTCGTTCTTGATTGGATTTGCCATTTTTATGCCTTTATTTAATGCATTTATTGGTGTTTTCGTTGCAAGATTTTTATCTTTAGGACCTGGCAACGCACTTTTATTTGTGGTTTTATGTGCAAGCGCGTCTTATTTAGCAGTTCCTGCAGCAATGAGGATGACAGTTCCAGAAGCTAAATCTAGTTATTATATTTCAACTACACTAGGTCTAACTTTCCCATTCAATATAGTTCTCGGCATTCCCATATATATGAGTTTAGTAAATACTATTATCCCACTATCAGCTTTATAAAAATGAAAAGATTAGATTTGATATTTAGTGAAAGAGAACTAGATGCAATCATTAAAACATTAGAAAAAGCTAATGTTCCTGGATATACTGTTATGAAACATGCTACAGGCAGAGGACCTGAAAGAGTTGTTACAGAAGATATGGAATTTACAGGATTAGGAGCGAATGCTCATGTAATTGTTTTTTGCGAGCAAGAATTAATAGATAAAATGAGAGATAACATCAGGGACGATTTGAGCTATTACGGAGGAGTCGCTTATATTTCTGAAGCAACACCCCTTTAGATCAAAGAAGGAATATTTTATTTAAGAATGAATCCAATCCACTCTAATATTTTTTCTACTATTTAAATATCTATCAATTGACATTGCAGCAATACATCCGTCAGAAGCTGCAACTACGGCTTGCTTAAATGGTGTGTTTCTTATATCTCCAATAGCCCATACTCCATCAGAATTTGTAGACATAAAGTCATCCACAATAACTCCTCCGTCTTCTTTTAAAGCAATTTGATCCCCTAAAAAATCAGTAATCGGCTTCGAACCACTCATGTAGACAAACACTCCATCTAAATTTAAATTGATAGGATTTTCCTCTTGCTTATTTTTTACAACGACCCCATTAACACCCATATCATCTCCCAATATTTCTAATAATCTTGTTCTACTCCAATGTTTTATATTTGAATTATCCATCAATTCCATAGCTTCTTCGTTATCTGATTTAGGATCACTTGATGTAATCCAATGCACGGTTGATGCGAATTTAGTTAGAACAGTTGCCTCTTCAATTGCCTCCTTGTT
>CACJAC010000039.1 GCA_902591275.1 uncultured Prochlorococcus sp.
GTTCACATTATTAATATCAGATCCTCTAAGTAGCAAAGAAAGGGGATTAAGTTCTTCAGAGGGGTTTGAAATATTTGAGAAACTTGCTCTAAATACTACTAATAATGATATCCCAACTCTAATAGAACTTCTTAAAAGTCCCTTATTACTTGAACCAATAGCAGCTGAATTTGGAACTACTTTTACTTCTTTACAAAAAAAAATAGAAATTAGAACTGGTGGAACAAATAAAAAAGTTGCTGAAGGCATACTAAAAGTAAGACTAGAAAGTAAAAGTCCTAAAAAAGGAACAGAAATTCTTAATTCTTTGAGCAAAGCTTATTTAAATACTGCAATTGCACAACGTCAACAAAAATTAAATGATGGATTAAATTTTCTTAATAAACAAGAGCCGGAAATGATAAAAAGGAACTTAAATTTACAAAATAAAATCAAATTATTTCGAGAACAAAATTCTTTATTAGAACCTTTACTTGAGAGTGGTTCCCTCAAAGAAAGAGAATTTAAATTAGACGAAAAGATTTCATATTTAGATTCACAAAATAGTTTACTTGAAAAAGTAAAAGATGAAATAAATAAAGGGAAAATATCAGCAAGAAGTTATAAAGAAGCAATATCGACAGGGAATATTACCCAAAATCAAAATTTAGGTTTGGAGATAACTAGTGTTGATGATACTCTTCTTAAACAGTTGATTTCTGCTGAATCAAAATTGTCTGAGGCACGTTTGAAATATAAAGATGATTCATCAATAATAAAAAGTTTGGAAAATAGAATAAAAAATGTTAAGCCTATTTTATTAAAGGAACAATTAGATTCAGTTGAAAGTGCAATTAGGATAAATGAAAGTAAGTTAGCAAAATCTATTAAAGAAAAATTTGAAATTAGCAACCTTTTTCAGAATCAACCTAAGTTAATTAAAGAATATGAAAGTTTACAACAAGATCTTTTGATTTCAAAAAATAATTTGTTAAGCCTTATAAAGGCTAAAGAAAATTTCCAATTACAAATAGCTCAACAAAATCTACCTTGGAGGATAATTAAAAATCCAGTATTTAATTCTTCACCAATTAGACCTTCATTCAAAAGAAATTTATTTGGAGGATTTATTTTCTCTACTTTATTTGGAATTTTTGCAGCATTAATAAGAGATAAATTAGATTATTTTTATTTAACTCCTCTAGACGTTAAAGACGAATTTGAGATACCGTTACTTAGTCATATCCCACACCTGTCTTTATTTAAAAAAGTCAGGGAAGAAAAACGTGGAATTTTAGAAGAAATTGATTTTAGAAATCAAAAGGATCTAACAAGTGAAGAGAAGGGACAACGTTTTTTCTATCAGGAGGCTTTTAGAAATTTATTTACTTCAATACGTTTTTTAAATACCAATAATAATCTCCAATCTTTTGTTATTACAAGTTCAATTCCTGCAGAAGGTAAGACTCTAATAAATATAATACTTGCTAAAACATTATCGGAAATTGGACAAAGAGTTCTTTTAGTTGATGCTGATCTGAGAAAACCAAAAATTCATGAAAGGCTTGGATTAAATAATATTAATGGTTTGTCTAATGTATTAGCTGAACCAGATTGTCTTACCAAAAATGTAATTCAACATGTTCCAAATAATAAAAACTGGGATGTAATTACTTCCGGAACAATCCCTCCTGATCCTACAAGACTATTAAGTTCAGAGAGATTTAAAGAATTCACGGATGAGATTAAAAATTTAAATTACAAATATATAATATTCGATGCACCACCAGTTACTGGCCTTTCGGATGCGATGTTGATATCTAAAAATTTAGACGGATTAATGCTTGTTGTCACATTAAGAAAAGTAAATAGAGATTTACCAAAACAAAACTTAAAGCTATTTAACCAATCAGGGATATCTCTTCTCGGTTTAATTTCAAATGAAGTTTCTGAAAATAAAATTTTAAATGATAATAAAGGATATGGATATGGATATGGATATGGATATGGATATGGATATGGTCCTTATAACATGTATGCATCTTACGAATACTATAGTGAGGAAGAAGAAGATACTAATAAAAAAATAAAAAATGATTTAGAAAGCCGAGATCAAGAAACAATATACAAATCATTAATTACGAAATCAAAATCTTACTTTAAAAAATTTTTAAATTGGCTAGATAAATAAATGGCCAGTAATTTTCATCTAGATTGGGTTTTAATTAATGAACTTGCAATTGGACCATCTCCAAAAAAAGATAACCATCTAAAGATAATTAAAAATGTAGGAGTAAACTCTATATTGACTTTATGCAATAAAGAATCAGTAATTTCTTTTTCAAAAATTTCAGAGATGTTTAATCATAAACATATTGAACTTCCTGATCATACATATGAGGAGAAACTAAATTCCGATCAATTGTTAGAAGCATTAAATAAATTAGAGACATTAATGTTAAACGGTCCAGTATATGTTCATTGTGTATATGCCATGGAAAGATCTCCAATCATATGCATGGCATGGCTCGTTAAAAAAAATAATTTAACTGTTGAACAAGCCTTAACTTATTTAATGCAAATACATCCAATTACAAATCCATTAGACGAGCATTTGCGTTTATTAAATAGCATAGATTTTAATCTCTAAAAAATAATTTTTATTTAGACTTTAAACAAATAAAATATATATTTTGAATCTCAGCAACCAAATTAGATTTTTCAAGGATTGTGGTTGCTTTTTAATCAAAATTTTAATTTTCCAAGTATATTAAATTCACTCTATTCTGCTTTTGCAAAATCCCCTATTTTAGTTCCTTTACCGCTACCTATATTAATAATTTTTGGCTACTTATAGATAATATCTATTTTCATTTAATTGCAGCAAATATATGATCCGCAATTTTTTCTAAAGTAATAAGATATCTTATTTCATTGCCTCAGTTAATAATAAAATCAAGATTATTTAAAGCTACTTTAATAATTGAAGGCAATAGATTTTTCCTATATTCCCTTCACCATAAGCAATAAAAATTCTTCCATAGATAAATTCAATATTTTCGCATTCAACAAAAAACTTGATTAATTGAAATCCTTAAACCTTACTTGCAGCATATGGATTATGTGGATTCAATGGTGCATCAGGTGGAATTTTTCAAAATTATAATTAAATCCATATTCAAATGCTTAACCAAAGCAAATAAATCTTTTTACAGAAGCCTTTATAGATTTTTGCATTAGCTTAATCCTTTAGAGGACATTAACATCAACTAATTCATCCCATATGTCTATTTATGGAGTTACTCCTGCAGTAGCAAGATGAATACAAAATTTCTAAAAAAAATAAAATTTTTTAAAATTTATAGAATGAGTTCATATCATCAAGACAACATTCAAAAGCTGATTTCCCTTCATAATGTAACTTGTACCAATTAATTGTTTTAAATACAGTTTCATCAAAATCCCATTTTGGTGACCAATCTAGACAATTAAAAGCTTTTTCTATTCGTAAATTTAGAAAGTTTGCCTCATGAAAAGAGTTTTTCTTTTCTTCGATTTTCCATTTTGCTGGCCAACAATTGTTCATTTTATCTAAAAGAGCAATGACTGATCTATTGCTAGAAAGATTTGGTCCAAAGTTAAATTCAGTACAAAATTCCTTATTTTCACTATCCATAATTTCAGCTAGTTTTATATAACCAGATAATGGTTCAAGGACATGTTGCCAAGGTCTTGTTGAATTTGGATTTCTAACAACTATTTTTTCTTTCTTAGCAGCTCCTCTAATAAAATCAGGCACAATTCTATCTTTCGACCAGTCTCCTCCACCTATTACATTTCCTGATCTTGCCGTAGAAATATATATATTGGGATTTTGATATTCTAATTCTCCACAAAAACTAGATCTCCAACTTGAAACTGCTAATTCTGCAGCAGCTTTACTGGAACTATACGGATCATGTCCGCCAAGAGGGTCATTTTCTCTGTAACCAAATCCCCACTCTCTATTCTTGTAAACTTTATCAGTTGTAACAATAACAACTAGACACTTATGTTCAAAAGATTTAGTTGCTTCTAATAAATTCAACGTCCCAATAACATTAGTATTCCACGTTTCCAATGGCTTTTCATAACTTTCCCTTACTAGTGGTTGTGCCGCCAAGTGAAAAACAATATCAGGCTTTTCGCGATTAAAAATTTCCCTTAAATTTTTTTCATTTTGGATATTCAAAATATTATGTTGAATATTGCTATTTTCGATTAAATTTAATTTGTCAAATAAATTTGGGCTATTTACTGGCTCTAAAGAAATCCCTGTAATTTGAGCTCCTACTTCGGTTAAAATTAAAGTTAACCATGAACCTTTAAATCCTGTATGACCAGTAATTAATACTTTTTTACTCTTCCAAAAATTTCTGTTAATCATCTCCATATTTTCCAAGGAGCATTTCCTTTGATCATTAGCTCCACTAGCAAATTCTTATCTCTGAGATTATACATTCGTTGCCAGAACCATAATATTAAAAAACTGTTAGTTGGCCATCTTTGGCTAATTTTTTTAACGGCTCTTCTAATATTAATTCCTCAACTTCACTAAAGAAGGGAACATTAAGTGGTATTCATTTTCAATATCATCTTCCTTCATGAACAAAAATGGTTTGCTATACATTAGGCTCTATATAGGACATAGGAGAAGATTTAAGGCCAAATTCACCAAACCGTTTTGATTGTTTTGGCATAGAATTTAATCCAGAAAATGGCAAAAGTCTTTTAATACCTAAGGGATTTGGAGATACCTTTATAACTTTTAGAATCAAATACAGTTTATGTGACAACAGAAAATTTTTCTAAAAAGCCTGAATCAGCAATTATTTTTAATGACCCCTTATTAAAAATTGATTGGAATATTGAAC
>CACJAC010000040.1 GCA_902591275.1 uncultured Prochlorococcus sp.
TATTAACGATGATGATGATGATTTTGGTGGAGGTATTTTAACGCCAGCTTTTCAAGGTAATTAATTTACAACTATTCCAACATCAACTCACTTTTGTATATACCTCCTTTTGAAATTTTGATAATAGTTCTTAATCCAAATAATCTTTTGATAAGGAAGATTCTTTTTTAAAGGAGTAAATTTTTATCTTAATAAGGATATTTTGTTACATCAATAAAGTTTTAATTAATTTAGGATTTTAAAACTTTCATTTATGAGTGAGTATGAATAAGCACAATAATAAAGCATTATCAATCTGTAAATATGTATTGGATTCTATGATTTATAGACAAAAGTCACTTGGGGAAGAAGAAAATTTAAAAAACAAATTAGCATTAATAGAGGAGTATAGAGAATGGATAACTGAGGGGATTTTTGAAAGTAATTCCCTTTATATAATTGATAAAAGATAATTGATATTTACAAATCAAATCATGAATAAGCCTAAATCTAAATTAATTAACACTTAATAATTATCAATTAATTATTCTCTAAAAAGAGAAAATAATGGTAAAAAAAAAATAACTTTTATAAGCTAATTAGTTTAGAACTAAACCACCATCAACTACTAAATTTTGACCAGTAACTGCCCTCGACCAAGGGGATGCAAAAAATAATACAGCATCTGAAAAGTCCTCTGTAGTGGTAACTTTTCTTAAGGGTGTAATACTGGAAATATATTCAAAAACACTATCTGGAGTACCTTTGCTAGCATCAGTGACCTTTAATAATCCTCCTGAAACCATATTTACCGTGATATTAAATTGTCCTAGATCTATCGCTGCAGTTCTTGTAAGTGATAATAACCCGCCTTTGGCTGCAGTGTAATCATGGTAGGGAATCACTGGATTTTGAAATAAATTAGTGCCAATAGATATAACTCTTCCAAAAGAATTATTTTTCATATTTGGTGTAAAAATATTCAGCAGATTTAGAAATCCTTTTTGAGTAGTTTCAATCTGATTTTGGAAATCTTGCCACTCTATAGTGTCTATTTTTTTTCTTTGATCACCATTAAAAATAAAGTCATTTATTGCGTTGTGGATTATCGTATCCACTCTGATATTTTGACTTGCCAATTCTTCGTGCATTTTAGAGACTTGATCTTTTTCTCTGATATCCCCTTTTACTAAAATTGCATTCTCTCCTAACGAATCAGATAAATTTTTTGCACTTTCATATGAATTTCTATAGTTGATAATTACTTTTGCGCCCTCTCTATGAAATGATCTTGCGATTTCGGAACCTAATCCTCTGCCTGCGCCTGTTACTAAAACGGTCTGTTCCTCTAATGGTAAATTCATAATTTTTTGCTAAGAGAACTGATACTATACATTAAAATTTAATTCTAGATGAAAAATAAAATTATTAAATATAAAATTTTTACCACCGAATTTTGTTTTTAATTTCGTTTTAAATTTTCATGCAAGCTTTTATTCAGGATAATCTAAGTTTAAGAAAAGATTGTTTCTGAATAAAGTCATGATAGATATGAAAAGAAAAAGTAAATATATGGCTGTCAAATTATTACTAGAGAGTGCTGTAGCTTGCACTAAGTTCACTTAAATCTCTATATAAATCTGTATCTTTTGATGTTGATATCAGCTGGAGTTCAAACTATATTATAGAAATTTAAAGTTTATAAATGACCGATAGTTGCAATGCGACGTGGAAACCGACTCAGAATCAGATTGATGATTTAATCCTTCCCGCATATACAGAAATGGCTAAGAAAAGTGTCGAATACATAGCTAAATTTCAATGTCCTCCAGGGTATGTGGCCGATATGCTTAGAGATATCGCAGATGCCCTTGAATCTTCTCATCCTGAATCTGAAAGTGATTGTTCATGCTGTTGAATTCTGAGATCACTAGGTGAACTGAAAAAATAAGACCTTTTAAAATCCAAAAGACAGTAAGTAAAATCTAATTTTTTTTTATGTTTTTTTGAGTAAGTTCGTATCATCAGAAACTCTACAGCTATTTCTTTACTACACACTTCAAAATCGAGATATACAATTGGCTTGATTGATAATCTAATTGAGTTAAGAGGAAAGTAATGATCCTCTTTTTTTATGGATAGATATCTAAAAAGTTCAGAAGCTTCAAAGTTACTAGGAATCTCATCATCATCACTTTGGGAATTAAAGAGCAGAAAAGTATTAGAAGCTGGTAAGCATTGGATATACGTTACAGGTAAACCTAGAAGCAATGTTTTATTTAATATCGATAAGATAAGGCAATGGCAGATAGATATGACTAAATATATAGAAAGTCCTGAAAGAAATATAGAGGCAGAAACACAGATATCAAATTTTGAAGATTGACAAAAGATCTAAAATAGAAAGAAATCAAATCATTTCTTTTATGAAACTTGAATCGATTTCAGCTGCGGACAAAGATGCTAATCAATCAGGAGTGGGAAAAAAGTTTTTAATAATCTCCATTTCTCTTACAGTGGTCTTAAATTTTTCAATTGCAATTTGGTTTTTAATGAATGATATGGGTAGATTTCTAGTCAAATGAAATCCTTATTTATTACAGTAATAGTCTGTATAGGAATTATTTATGGCTGCGGATTGTTTTGGTTGGTTTGGCATCACTAAATGAATCGATGCCGACTAAATCCCAGTCAAAACTTTTAAAAAAAGAACTTTTTTGTTTTTAAAATTGTTTTAAAATAAAATTCTATAATTTAATCATAATTTTGGATTCCTTTTTAGCTGAGATAAGCCACCCTATACAATGCTTTTTATTTTCAGAAGAAGTGCCAAGTATTTCGATAGTTTTAACAGAACGAAGATCAAATTCATTAAAAGGATCCATCTCGTCGAATGACAATTTTAAGGGTAATTTTTATACTCATAGACCACTTAAAGATAAGCCTACAAGCTGGAGCTTTGAAAATGGCGAAACCAAATTAAATGGTGAAGCGATACTTCTAAAAGATGGAAAAATATGGCACCCATATCAAACAAAAATTAAATCACATGAAGTGAACATGGTTTTATTTACAGGTTTATCCTCAAAATTATCAAGAATTACTAATAACAAAGATTTACTGAAAGCTACCTCTGGTTTTTTCAGAATTGGGAATGGGTGTTATGGAGGAAGGATAAATAAAGTTTAGCTTTTCTCAACTTTTGGAATTTTGTATTGAACCAAATTCATTGATTACTTTGAAGGATATAAAATTTATCTTTTAGAAGTTCATATTTTATTCCTATCTTGAAAATAAATCTTATTTGTTATTTTAAATTTTTAGATAAAAAATGTTTGAAGCTCTTGTTTACCTGTTGATTGGCAAAAAACAATATTTTCAACGAGAAAATTAAAAATGGAATCATCGGACGAGATAATTTTTATTGCTTTAGGAATGCTTATTTTAATATTTGCAGGAACCTTAGCATTAAGACTTGGGATAAGCTTAAGGGAATAAATTTTGATAAATTTCAAATCAATATTTCCGCTAGTTATAGGATTTTCATTTTGGATATATGGAAACATCCTATTAGTAAAGAAACTACAAAATAAAACGCCTGAAATAAAAAAATCAAAAAAACGAATTGAGACATACATGGATCAAGATTTAAAAGATAAAAATAAAAATAAAAATGAGAAAAAAGATTTGATCAATTTGGTCAAAAATAAGGAGGGTTTTCACTTGAATTCTCTTATTACAAAAAATATCTCACTTTTCACAAAAAATCCGAACTATAAAATGTTAGCTTGGCTTATTGTCCAGCTAACCATTTTTTCTTTATTTGTCCTTTCAGTAAATATATTTAAAAATAATCTGATACCTTATTTTAATACTTGAAATTCAGATGAATTTATTTAATTGAGTTAAATATAATTTTATAAACTAGAAATTTTGTTTTTACTTTCTTGTAAGGATAATCTATAGATAATAAAGATTCTTTCTGAATTTAAAAGTCATGATAGATCTTAAAAGAAATAGTAAAAAAGAACCTGTAAAAGCTACTGGACTAAGGACTAGAGCATCTTCGTCTTATTCTCCTAATCAGAAAGAGGATTTCAAAATAAGTAGAGGAAGGTTTTCCAATTTTTTAACCTGTAAAAGGTGTTTTTACCTGGACAGAGTAAAAGGTTTAGACCCACCAGGAACACCTGGATGGACATTAAATGAAACTACTGATTTGCTCTTAAAAAAAGAATTTGATTATTGCCGAGAAAGACAAATTCCTCATAGATTATTTATCGATAATGATTTGAGTCATTTAGTTCCTTTTGATCATCCCGAAATGGATAATTGGCGTAACTCACTGAATAAAGGATTAATACTTCGTCATAAGGATACAAATATCATTTTGACTGGAGGAGTTGATGATATCTGGCAGCACAAGATTACGAAGGAATTAATAGTTGTTGATTATAAATCTCAGGCAAAACTTGGAAGAGTAGATAAACAGGATTATCTTAATGATCCATATCATGAGGGTTATAAAATTCAAATGGATTTCTATGCCTATCTTCTGAATGGGATGGGGTTTGATGTTCATAAAACATCTTATTTTTTAGTTTGTAATGCAAAAAGAGATGAAGAGGAATTTAATAAAAGAATGAATTTTGACGAATATTTAGTTCCTTATAATTGGAATATTGATTGGATTGAAGAAGAAATAGATTCAATGGTTTCTTTGATGAATAATTCCCAGA
>CACJAC010000041.1 GCA_902591275.1 uncultured Prochlorococcus sp.
GTTTGGGAAAAAAGTTCATTTAGAGGCATTAAAAGAGTCTGATCACCTAACTCCTGTAGCAATTTATCATTACGATAAAAAGCAAAAATCGATATTAGAAAAAGAAACGGGCTTAGATTTTTTTCATAGTTGGGAAGACTTAGTTAAATCTCCAAAAATTGATGGAATTATTATTGCCACTCCTCCCGAATCAAGATTTAAGTTAGCAAAGCAAGCTCTTGAGAATAATAAAAATTTGCTCCTAGAAAAACCCGTTTCAATATCCTCCTCAGAAATTGAAGAGCTTCAGAGAATATCTTTGATTAATAATTTAAGCGTATGTGTTGATTTTGAATATAGAGCAGTACCTCTTTTCCTTCAGACAAAAAAACTTATTGATGAAAATATCTTAGGAGATATATATTTAGTCAAATTAGATTGGTTAATGGGCAGTAGATCCGACCCCAAAAGATCCTGGAATTGGTATTCATTGGAAGAAAAAGGTGGAGGAGTTATTGGCGCTTTAGGTACTCATGCATTCGATATGTTGAATTGGTTTTTTGGAGAAGCAATAAACGTGTCTGGCAAGTTAGCAACATCAATAAAAAAAAGACCTTTACCTAATTCATCTAATTTAAATGATGTTACGAGTGAAGATGTATGTTTAGCCAATATAGAAATATCAAACTACAGCTCGAATCTTATTCCATGTCAGGTATCTTTATCATCAATTTCTAAAAATGGTAGAGGATTTAGTTTAGAAATATATGGAAGCGAAGGTTCACTAATTCTTAAAAGCGAAAACCAAAAAGATTATGTACATGGTTTTAATTTGAAATATTCAAACAACGAAAATAAAATACAAAATCTAACTGCAGATTCAAGTTTTAATTTTGAAAAAACATGGACTGATGGGAGAATAGCTCCAGTTTTGAGAATTCAAAATTTATGGGCTCAGAGTATAATTAATGGAACACCTGTAATCCCAGGCTTATGCGAGGGACTTGCTAGTCATAAGGTTTGCGAAGCCATAAGAGAATCTTCCAAAAGTGGATTAAATATCAAAATTTAAGGCTATACATTTATAAGTAGCAATTATCACCCGACAAAGTATTGGATTGATTTTATTTTTTTTTCATATTCTGGAAAAATCAATTAACTGAATTATTAAAGAATGGCTTTAAATTATTACAAAAATGAGCTTAAAGAAAATGCTCAATTACTTGCTTCTAAAGGAAAAGGGATATTAGCGGTAGATGAATCCACTAAAACAGTAGGTAAAAGACTCGCTGGAATTGGAGTTGAGAATACTGAAGAAAATAGGAAGGCATATAGGGGAATGCTTTTTACTACAGAAGGTCTTGGGAAATATATAAGTGGAGCAATCCTCTTCGAAGAAACTCTTTATCAGAATCACCAAGATGGTGAGTCAATGGTTAAGAAACTAAATGATTTAGGTATTATTCCAGGTATTAAGGTTGATAAAGGCTTAAATCCACTTCCAGGAGGAGGAGATGTAGAAACTTTCTGCTCTGGCCTAGATGGGTTAGTTGAAAGAGCAGCAAAATATTATGAACAAGGTGCTAGGTTTGCAAAGTGGAGAGCCGTTCTGCAAATTACAAATGATGGTTGTCCTTCAAAACTATCAATACAAGAGAATGCTTGGGGATTAGCAAGGTATGCAAGATCAGTTCAAGAATCTGGTTTGGTACCAATTATTGAACCTGAAATTTTAATGGACGGCGACCATACTATTGAAAAAACTGCTGAAGTCCAAGAAGAGGTAATTAAACAGGTTTATATTGCCTGTCAAGCAAATGGAGTTTATCTAGAAGGGACTCTATTAAAACCTTCTATGACTGTCAATGGAGCAGATTGTCCAACAAAGGCTGATCCTATGAAAGTTGCTGAAATGACAATCAGAACTATGGAAAGATGTGTTCCTGCATCTGTTCCTGGAATAGTTTTCTTATCAGGAGGGTTAAGCGAAGAAGCTGCTTCTGTTTATTTAAATAATATGAACACTCTTTACAGGAAAGCTTTATGGAATGTTTCATTCTCTTATGGAAGAGCATTACAGCACTCATGCTTGAAGGCCTGGAAAGGAAGCGACATTGAAGGAGGTCAAAAAGCATTAATAGCGAGAGCTCAAGCCAACTCCGAAGCTTCAAAAGGTTCCTATGTGGCAGGATCTCAACCTTCATCTGATGAGCAACTGTTTGTAGCAGGCTACACTTACTAACTAAAAAATTCTAAAAATATACTCTGGGTCATAAAATTAGTTTCTTTAATTTAGTATTTTGTATATCTAATGACGTGACATTTGATACCTCTTTATACTAAACTCTCGGAAACATGTGCTTTATATAGCATTTAACTTATTTTAATTATGGCCCTCGTTCCACTAAGACTACTTCTAGATCACGCTGCTGAGAATGGTTACGGTATTCCAGCTTTCAATGTTAATAACCTTGAGCAAGTTCAAGCAATCATGGAAGCAGCATATGAAACTGATAGTCCTGTAATCCTCCAAGCTTCAAGAGGGGCTAGAAATTATGCAGGAGAAATTTTCCTACGTCATCTAATACTTGCTGCCACAGAGACATATCCTAATATTCCAGTAGTAATGCACCAAGACCATGGTAATGAACCATCAACATGCTATTCAGCAGCAATAAATGGTTTCACATCAGTAATGATGGATGGTTCTCTAGAAGCAGATGCAAAAACACCCGCTAGTTACGAATATAATGTTGCAGTTACTAAAAAAGTAGTAGATTTTGCTCATTCAGTTGGAGTTAGTGTTGAGGGCGAACTGGGTTGCTTAGGTTCATTAGAGACAGGAAAAGGTGAGGCAGAAGATGGTCATGGATTTGAAGGTGAACTTTCTACAGATATGCTTCTGACCGATCCTGAAGAAGCTGCAGATTTTGTTGCCAAAACGAAAGTCGATGCATTAGCTATTGCTATAGGTACAAGTCATGGTGCCTATAAATTTACAAGAAAACCAACAGGAGAAGTTCTTGCAATTAGCAGAATTGCTGAAATTCATAAAGCACTTCCAAATACCCATCTTGTAATGCATGGATCTAGTTCAGTTCCTCAAGAATGGTTGGATATCATTAACAAATATGGTGGTGAAATTCCTCAAACATATGGTGTTCCTGTTGAAGAGATTCAAGAAGGAATAAGAAATGGAGTTAGGAAAGTCAACATTGATACCGATAACAGGCTTGCATTCACTGCCGCGGTTAGAGAGGCATCATTTGCTGATAAGGCAAACTTTGACCCAAGACATTTCAACAAGCCTGCTAGAAAATACATGAAGCAAGTTTGTCTTGATAGATACAAGCAGTTCTGGTGCGAAGGTCAAGCAAGTAAGATTAAACAAAACAGCACTAATTATTATGCTGATCTTTACGCAAAAGGTGAGCTAGATCCAAAAGTAAAAGCTACTGTTTAATTTCTTCCCAAATTAAATAAAAAAAGACCTCCAAATTTGGGGGTCTTTTTTTATTTCAATATTAATGATTTTAATGTAAAGAGACCATCAGTCCCTCCAATTGTCTCGTCACATGCTCTCTCTGGATGAGGCATTAAACCAAGAACATTCCCCTTTTCATTAGTTATGCCTGCGATATCGAACGAGGATCCATTGGGATTATTTTTATATCTCAAAGCGATCAATTCATTATCTACAAGTTTTTTTAAAGTATCAGAATCACAATGATATCTTCCTTCTCCATGGGCTATTGGCAACTTAATAGTTTGTTTTTCATCTCCATTATTAAACCAACCCCCTTTTGAAGAAACAATATCAAGTTCGACATCATCACAGATGAAATTAAGGTTTTTATTTGCAGAAAGGGCGCCAGGTAAAAAGCCTGATTCTGTCAATATTTGAAACCCATTACAAATTCCTAAAACTCTTTTTCCGCTTTTAACAAATTCATCTAAGGCATTTATTAATGGAGAGAATCTAGCAATTGCGCCGCATCTTAAATAATCTCCATAGCTAAATCCTCCAGGTAAAACTATTGCATCTACATCTCTTAAATCTGAAGACTCATGCCACAAGTATTTTGTTCTTATGTCTAAACAACCTTCCAGTGCCCATGAAACATCACGATCACAATTAGAACCAGGGAAGACAACAACTCCTACAGTAAAATTATCCATCTTATAATTTTTCTAGTGAATACTCATAATCTTCAATAACAGTATTTGCGAATAACCTATCACACAATAAATCAATTTTTTCTCTTACCTCGTTTTCACCATTACCTTCTATTTTTACTTCAATCATTTTTCCTATACGTAATGATTTTATTCCCTCGGCTCCAAGTTTTATAGAAGCAGATTTGGTAGCTTCCCCTGCGGGATCTAAAACTGAAGGTCTTAGTCTTACAAAAACTTTTACTGCAAATTGGTCCAAATAAAAAATAATTGCTACTTGAAGATTAGTT
>CACJAC010000042.1 GCA_902591275.1 uncultured Prochlorococcus sp.
TGCTGAGGGACTTACTATAAATCAGTTAAAAGAAAAGTTAAAACTTACTTTTTCAAAGCAATTAATTAGTCCAGAATTAGTTATCTATTTAAAGGAAGCTAAACCATTAAAAATTTCTATTATTGGTCAAGTTATGCGGCCTGGCTTATATAGTTTAAATTCAAATTTATTTAATCCTGATGAAAAAAATCAGAAGGGCTTACCTACAATAATTGATGCAATACAAAAATCAGGGGGGATTAGTGAAAACGCTAATTTAAGAGACGTTAAAGTAAAAAGAAAAATACCAGGTTCAAACGATTTATATAAGACAGCTAATGTTAATCTTTATTCAATGATAATGAATGGTGATCAAAAACAGAATTTATACTTATTTGATGGAGATATTATCGAAATAAGAAAAGGTAATTCTGAGCTGAATGAACTCACAAGTATATATTCTTCTAATCTTTCCCCAGAAGAAATCGATGTATTTATTGTTGGAGAGGTAGTAAGTCCAGGTAAAGTAACATTACCCAGCAATACTGCATTAAGTCAGGCTATTCTTGCTGCTGGGGGTCCTACAAATTGGAGAACTAATAAGGGTAATGTTGAATTAGTAAGACTTAATTCTGATGGCACAATAAATTTTGAAAAATTTAAAGTTGATTTTTCTAGAAGACCATCTAAACAAAATAACCCAATTTTGAGGAATGGAGATTCTATAAGGGTTAGAAAAAACTCTGCAGCCAAAATAGACGATTCATTATCAAGAGTTTCATCTCCTGTTTCTAAGGTTGTTGACATATTAACCTTGTTTAAATTGCTTAATGATGGCTAAGCCATTAAATAATTTAGTTCATCTTGTCATATAATAATTTAATTTATAAAAATATGAAAGTTTTAGTAACTGGAGCTGGAGGATTCATTGGTTTTCATTTAGTTAAAAAATTGTTATTGGAGAATATTGAAGTTATTGGAATTGATAATTTAAATAATTATTATGATGTTAATTTGAAGAATGCAAGAATAAGCGAATTAGAAAGAATAGCTGTAGAGTCTTTTTCAAAATTCACTTTTAGAAAAATAGATCTTGTGGATTTTCAAGAATTAACGAGCATATTTAAATCTTATGAGCCAAATATCGTTATAAATCTTGCCGCTCAAGCTGGAGTAAGATATTCCATAGAAAATGCAAGCGCTTATATTCAATCCAACTTAGTAGGCTTTACAAATATTCTTGAAGCCTGTAGGAAAATTAAAGTAAGCAATTTTATTTATGCAAGTTCAAGTTCTGTATATGGAGGCAATATATCAATTCCTTTTTCTGAGGATGATGGAGTGAATCATCCAGTAAGTTTATATGCAGCTACAAAAAGATCTAATGAACTAATTGCTCATGCATATAGTCATTTATATAAAATTCCTTCTATTGGCCTTAGATTTTTCACAGTTTATGGACCTTGGGGGAGGCCAGATATGGCATTATTTATCTTTACAAAAAAAATACTATCTGGTGAGGAGATTGAAGTCTTTAATAACGGAGAGATGATTAGAGACTTTACATATATTGATGATATTGTAGAAAGTCTTTTTAGATTAATTGACAAACCTCCAAAAGAAAATCAGTCGTTTGATTTATCTAAACCAAAGCCATCTAATAGTTGGTGTGCTCATAAGATATTTAATATTGGTAATTCTAAACCTACACCTTTAAATGAATATATAGAGGCTATTGAACATGTAACTGGCAAAAAAGCAATTAAGAAATTTAAACCGATGCAAAAAGGGGATGTAAAAGTTACATCAGCTGATACTACAAAATTAGAAGAATATATTTCCTTCAAACCAAATACATCTATTAATACTGGTGTAGCAAAGTTTGTAAATTGGTATAAGGACTATTATTCAATTGATTAAACAGTGAAACATTTAAGAAATATCTATGAATGCCCAATTGCAATTTTAGGTTTGGGATATGTTGGACTCCCATTACTTGTTGAGTTCAGTAAAAGGAATGGATCTAAATTCCAAAATCAAATAGTTAATAGGAAAATAATAGGTTTTGACATTAATATTAAAAGAATAAGAGATTTGAAGAAAAATTTTGATAATACCGGAGAAATTGATTCTTCCGAATTTTCCAATCTTCAAAATACAATATTTACATCAGATTTGAGCTTATTATCACAAGCTAATGTATTTATTATTACAGTGCCTACGCCTATTAATGAAAATAATAACCCAGATTTTTCACCTTTAATAAATGCTTCGAAAACCATAGGAAAAATAATAAAAAAGCAGAAGATTTCAGAAGATTTTATTTGTCCAATAATAATTTATGAAAGTACAGTTTATCCAGGAGCTATGGAAGAAGTATGTGTACCTGTATTGGAAGAATATTCTAACTTAAAATATAATGAGGATTTTTTCCTTGGATACAGTCCGGAAAGAATTAACCCTGGAGATAATACAAAAAAACTTACTGACATAATGAAGCTTACTAGTGGTAGTAACCCTGAAACTGCAAATTTTGTAAATGATTTATATAGTTCAATAATAGATGCCGGCACTTTTAAAACATCTTCAATACAAGTTGCTGAAGCTGCGAAGGTTATAGAAAATATTCAACGTGATTTAAATATTGCTTTAGTAAACGAATTGTCTATTATTTTTAGGAAATTTGGATTAGATACTCATGATGTCTTGGAAGCAGCATCTACAAAATGGAATTTTTTAAAATTTAAACCTGGATTAGTAGGAGGACATTGTATCGGAGTAGATCCATATTATTTAACTTATAAATCGATAAAAACTGGGTATCAACCTGAGTTGGTTCTTGCGGGAAGGAAATTAAATAATGAATACTCTTCTTGGATTGTTCAAGAACTTATTATGGAACTTGTTAAAAGAGGAAAAATAATTAAAAATGATACTTTTTTATTATTAGGATTTAGTTTTAAAGAAAATTGTTCTGATACAAGAAATACTAAAGTTATTGATGTTATAAAGAATTTAAATAAGTTTGGAATAAAAGTTCATGTGGTTGACCCATTTGTTGATATTGAAGAAGTTTTGACTAATTATGGTGTTGAAATATATAGTGAAATTCCCAAACAAAATAGATATAGCGTCGTAATTCCTTTGGTGGCGCACAAAAATTTCGTTGATATGAATATAAAAGATTGGGAAATTCTGCTTAAAGATGAAGGTATAATTTTTGATTTTAAAAATATAGCACCAAGAATTAGTTCAACCATAAGGATTTAATCAAAAAGAGTGGGCTTTTATTTATCTGTGCTACATTTTAAAAAAATTTATAGTTTAGTAATGTAGATTGGTATTTATTTATAAGATTAGCTCGAAAATTTTAGGATGTACTTTCGTTCTTTAAATGATTTAAGTAGAACAATAAGGGATAATTTATATCTTTTACCCAAAGATTTAGATGCAGTAGTGGGTATCCCAAGAAGTGGAATGATTCCTGCAAATATTATTTCTTTATATTTAAATTTACCTTTAACAACTTTTGAAGAATTTCTCAATAATAAGTATTTTGAGGGTGGTATTACTAGAAAATCCTCCCATAAAGAGATAAAGTCTATTAAAAAGGTTTTAATAGTTGATGACAGTATTACTACAGGAAAATCAATTAACAAAATAAAAAATAGACTTATTAATATCGATGAAAAAATAAAGGTAATTATTTTATGCATCTATGCAACAAAAAAAACAAAAAATTTAATCGATATGTATTTTGAATTAGTGCCTAATCCTAGGGTTTTTGAATGGAATGTTTTGCACCATGAACTAATAAAAAATTTTTGCTTTGATATAGATGGAGTTTTATGCCCTGATCCAAAAAATCATGAAAACGATGATGGATTAGAGTATTTAAAATTTTTAGAAAATGTTAGGAAAAATTTTTCTCCGTCTTACGAAATTGGTTGGATAGTTTCTTCAAGATTAGAAAAATATAGAGCAATAACTGAACAGTGGCTAAAAAATAATAATATTAAATATAAAAATTTAATACTTTTAGACCTACCTTCTGCCAAAGAAAGAAGAAGGCTAAAAATCCATGCTAGTTTTAAGGCTAATATATATAAAAATAATTTATCTATTTTATTTATAGAAAGCGAAAAGGATCAGGCTGCAGAAATAGCAAGAATTTCTGGTAAAGATGTATTATGCTTTGAAAATATGACTATTTATAAACCAGATAATCTTTCATTACCAAAAGTAGAAAGTCAATTAAAATTAGTCCTAAATAAAATAAAGATAAAAATTTTAAGAACAATAAAATCTATCTTAAAAAAAGATTAATTTCAAAATAAATT
>CACJAC010000043.1 GCA_902591275.1 uncultured Prochlorococcus sp.
GTGGTGCAGTCATCCCATCTTTTATAGTCCAGGCTTTTGTCTCCTTTTCTCCTGTAGTGAAATAAGTTTTTAATCCTAGTAATTTATATGTTGATCTAATTAAAGAACTTAACCCCCCTTCTTCTACCCCTAAACCCATAAGGTAGTCTTTTTTATCTTCTGTTTCTAACTCAATTAATTCAGATTCCACTTGAGCTGATATTTTTATGCATTCTGTATTTTCACTACTTGCAAAACTCTGAACTTTTGATGAGAAATCATTACCTTCAGCTAAATCATTTTCATTCAAATTTGTTGCGTAAATAATTGGTTTTGCGGTCAGAAAGCCTAATTGCTTAATTATTAAATTTTCTTCTTCGCTTAAAGATATTGATCTAACTGAAAGTCCTTTCTGTAGGTCTTCTTCAATTTTTTCTAGTAAAGAATCTTCTTTTGCTGCCTCTTTACTAGTTTTAACCTGTTTTTTAATTCTTTCTCTTCTTTTTTGGAGTTGGGATAAATCAGCTAAATTCAATTCCAAATTAATTATCTCAATGTCATCTAAAGGATCTACTTTCCCAGATACATGAATTACTTCACTATCTTCAAAGCACCTTACAACATGAACTATAGCATCAACTTCCCGAATATTTGATAAAAATTTATTCCCCAAACCTTCGCCTTTACTGGCTCCTTTTACTAGTCCTGCAATATCTACAAATTCAATTTTTGTTGGGATTATATTTTGGCTAGAACTTAAATTACCTAGTTCTTCTAACCTTTGATCTGGGACGGAAACTATGCCTTTATTAGGTTCTATAGTACAAAAGGGGAAATTAGCTGCTTGAGCTTTAGCATTTTCTACAAGTGCATTAAATAAAGTTGATTTTCCAACATTTGGCAATCCAATAATACCGGCTTTTAACATTTGAAAAAATTTATGGAAAAATTATCAAGAAAACATCTTCTAGTAATATAGTATTTACTTAACCAATCTCGGATAAGTTAATTATAATCGACTTGATTATTTATTTAGTTCCCAAATATTCTCAATTACTGTTTTTCAAAAGAAATGCTTGATTTAATAAAAAAAAATATAAACTTTAGAAGTGGAATTATTTTACTTTCGTTAACTATATTTTTTATTTTTGTAACCAATTCCTTCAAGAAAAATAAATCAAAGGATATTTCTGCTTTTGTAGTTCAAGTTGAAAAAGGAATCCTCTCAGATTCAATTAATACTAGTGGTGAAGTAAAAGCAATCAGGACAAGCAATATTGGACCTCGGAAGCAAGGTGTAATAAAAGAAATCAAAGTAGATGAGGGCGATCTTGTAAAAAAAGATCAGGTGTTAGCCTTTCTTGATGATGAAGACTTTATCTATAAAATTGAAGAACTTGAATTAAATGTAGAAAAACAAAGATCTGAATTTTTAAGAAGAGAATATTTATATCAAGAGGGTGCAGTTAGCGAAGAAGATTATGAAAGTTATAAAAATAACTACAACATAAGTAGCTCCAAACTAAATGATGCAAAAGCTGAAAAAAGTTTCTATTTAATTAAAGCCCCTTACGGAGGAAAAATAACAGCAAAATATGCGGAGATAGGATCTTATGTCACCCCAAGTACAAATTTAAGTTCAGACCCTAAAACCAAAAACTTTATTTTTGAACTATCAGAGGGTCTAGAAATTATTGCCAAAGTTCCTGAGAGTGATATTGGCAGAATAACAATAGGCCAAGAAGCCTCAGTAAGAATTGAGGCTTATCCCTCGAAAAAATATAGTGCCATAGTAAAAAAAATAGCTACAAGAGCTGTAAAAGATAATAATGTAACCTCATTCGAAGTGACTTTAAATTTTAAAGATATTTCTGAAGAAATAAAAATTGGAATGACTGCTGATCTTGAATTTAGAGTTGAAGGTAATGAAGAAAAAACCCTAGTGCCAACAGTTTCTATTGTCACAGAAAAAGGTGAAAAAGGAATTTTGAAAGTTGATAAAAACAATTCTCCTAAATTTGAAAAAATCGAAATTGGTATTAGTAGTGGAAATAAAACTTCAGTAATTGATGGATTAGAACCCGGAGAGCAAATCTTTATTGATATTCCACCTTGGGCTAAGAAGAGAAAATGAGTTTAAAATCTGAAAACTCTAAAAAACCAATTTTACTTTTAGTCGATGGTCACTCACTTGCTTTTAGAAGCTTCTATGCATTTAGCAAAGGGATTGATGGAGGTTTAACCACTAAAGAGGGATTTCCAACAAGTGTTACGTATGGATTTCTAAAAAGCCTTCTGGATAATTGCAAAAATATTAGTCCTGAAGGCGTTTGTATTACGTTTGATACCGAAAAACCTACTTTCAGACATGAATTAGACCCAAATTATAAGGCTAATAGAGATGTAGCTCCAGATGTTTTTTTTCAGGATATTGAACAACTAGAAATCATTTTAGAAGAAAGCCTTAATTTACCAATTTTTAAATCTCCTGGTTACGAAGCAGATGATCTACTAGGCACAATTGCAAATGATGCTTCTTCTAAAGGATGGTGCGTGAATATTCTTTCTGGGGATCGAGACTTATTTCAATTAGTAGATGATCAAAAAGATATCTATGTACTCTACATGGGTGGTGGTCCATATGCGAAAAGTGGTAATCCAACTCTCATAAATGAAAATGGAGTTAAAGAAAAATTAGGTGTTGCTCCAGAAAGAGTGGTAGATCTTAAAGCTCTTACTGGTGATAGTTCTGATAATATTCCTGGAATTAAAGGGGTAGGTCCAAAAACTGCAATTAATCTTTTAAAAGAAAACGACACCCTTGATGGAATCTATAAGGCTTTGGACAATATTCAGCAGAACAATGATAAAAAATATAAAGGTTTTATAAAAGGTTCAGTTATAGAAAAGCTCAAAAATGATAAACATAATGCTTTTCTTTCCAGAGATTTAGCAAAAATAAATACTGAGGTGCCTTTAATTTTAAGTAACGGTTATGAATTAAAAAATATAAATCAAGAACTACTTTCAGAATCATTGCAAAAATTGGAATTATCAACACTACTTCGACAAATTGATATTTTCAATTCAACTTTCAGCAAAGGTGGTTTTGCCAAAAACAATGTTGCTAAAGAGGAGGAGAAAACACCAAAAGTCTCCAGTAAAAATGAATTAGAAAATATTGAAAATAAAATTCCTAAAATCAATGTAACCGTTGTAAATGATTACGAATTACTTGATAAATTAATTCAAAGATTAGACAAAACCAATGAGATAGTTTCTTTAGATACAGAGACCAACAGTTTAAATCCAATCGATGCAGAGCTTGTCGGGATAGGATTATGTCTTGGAGAAGAAACTGATGATTTATTTTATATACCCCTTGGTCATCAAACAAAAAAAGAGACTGCCAATCAATTATCAATTGAAAATGTTTTCTCAAAACTAAGAAATTGGATAGAAGATCCAAAAAAAGAAAAGGCACTCCAAAATTCTAAATTTGACAGGCAAATATTTTTTAATCACGGACTTGATCTTAAAGGCGTAACCTTTGACACCTTGTTAGCAGACTACCTTCTAAATAATCAAGAGAAGCATGGGTTAAGTGAAATTAGTTTTAGATTATTTGGATTTAAGCCCCCTTCATTTAAGGAAACAGTTGGGAAAAATAAAGACTTTTCATTTGTTGATATTGACGAAGCAAGTATTTACTGTGGTTATGATGTATTTCTGACTTTTAAAATTGTCAAAATTTTTAAAGAAAGATTTTCAAAGGAAAAAGATGAATTAATCAAATTGTTCGAAGAAATCGAGCTGCCCTTAGAGCCGGTATTGTCTCAAATGGAAATGAATGGAATAACCATTGACATCCCTTATTTAGATAAACTCTCAAAAGAACTAAAAAGTACCTTAGAAGATATTGAAAATAAAGTTTATGAATTAGCAGAAGAAAAATTTAATCTATCCTCACCAAAACAACTTGGTGAGATCTTGTTTGAAAAATTAAATTTGGATAAGAAAAAATCACGGAAAACAAAAACAGGATGGAGTACAGATGCAGTAGTTCTTGAAAGATTAGTCGACGAACATGAAATAATCCAACATTTAATAAAACACAGAACTCTTAGCAAATTACTTAGCACCTATATTGATGCTCTTCCAAATCTTATAAATGAAAAGACAAGAAGAGTCCATACAAACTTTAATCAAGCTG
>CACJAC010000044.1 GCA_902591275.1 uncultured Prochlorococcus sp.
ACTAGTGTGTGATTTAGTTAAATCAATTGCATTACCATCTGACAAAGTTACATGCTTAGTAGATAGAAAACAGGATGTTCATGACTTAAAGATCAATCCAAGGCAAGCTCAATTATTAAATAGCGCAGACAAAGTATTTACTCTTGGTAAAGAAATGACTCCAAGTATGAGAAATTGGGAAAATAAAAAGAATACTGTTGTTGTAGGTGTTAGTGCAATAGACGTAGATGATCATTCTGATCATGGAGGCCACGATGATCACTCAGAGCATGGAGGACATGATGATCATTCAGACCATGGAGGACATCAAGATCATGCTGAGGGAGCTTTCGAATGGGCAGGCAAATTCCAACTCTCTAAGGGTTCTTACCAATGGTCATTTGAAAAAGTCGATGGCGAATATGCAGATCCTGCAATGAAAATGGTGATCCTCAAATCTGACGACATAGAGGGGTCTGAAGATTTAGCTAAAGAATTATTAGGATCCACAGACTCAATAAGCAGAAAAAATAATGGTACTTTGATCGCAAGTAATAAAGCTTTTGTTCTTAACTTTGATCAAAGAAAAGATAGTACTGTTTTTAACGTGGATATCAAGGAAGATGGTCAATATATATTTTTTACTGAACATATGCCTTTTGAGTTTGAAGCAACTCAACACTTTTTTAAAGACGTTTTAAATAGTGATGTAGAACCGATAGCACAAGTACCAGAAGAAGTAGAGGGTCATCATCATCATGACCATGGAGGTCTAGATCCACATGTATGGCATGATCCACATAACATCATAAAAATGGGAGATCTTATAAGCAAAAATTTAAAGAAAGATATTTCAGTTTTTAATAGAGGGGATAGAAAACTTATTAATGAAAGATTCGAAAAAGCTGATTCCCTCTTAGAAGACTTAGATAGTTGGATCGTCGAACAAGTAAGCTCTATTCCTGAGGAAAACAGAGTAATTGTCTCTAAACACAAAGCGATGGAATACTACGGTGATGCATTTGGTTTTGAAACCATTAGTTTACTTGACTTTCTTGGAGACTCCTCAAGCTTAAGGCCAGACAACATAAGTTCTACTTTAAAAATGTTAGATGAAGAGAATGTTCAGGCAATATTTCCTGAACAAATTCCAGCATCAAAGTTATTAAGGAACTTAAGTAGACAAAGTTCAGTTACTTTAGCTTCTAATCAAATATTTGTTGATGGATTGATGATGGATGGTAATACGATTTCAGTAGCCATTCACAACACTTGTACAATTGTTGATTCATTAGGTGGAAGCTGTAATAAAAATTCTGGCTCAAATCTTGAGTCTGAATGGTACAAACTTTCAAATTAAATTTTTCTAATAAAAACGGTTTTCATTTCTTATTATTACTATCATTAAGCTATTGTTTATTTAGTAAAAATCAGTAGATGAGCATCAAAGATAAAGTTCCCGTAACTATCCTCACTGGATTCTTAGGTTCAGGGAAGACTACTTTGCTTAATAGAATATTAAGTGAAGAGCACGGGAAAAGAATAGCCGTAATTGAGAATGAATACGGTGAAGTAGGTATAGATCAAGGTCTCGTAATTAATGCAGATGAAGAAGTGTTTGAAATGTCAAACGGGTGCATTTGTTGTACTGTTCGCGGTGATTTAATAAGAGTCCTTGGCAACCTTATGAAAAGAAGAGACAAGTTTGACTATGTTTTAGTAGAAACAACAGGATTAGCAGATCCAGGCCCAGTTGCTCAGACTTTTTTCATGGATGAAGAGATTAGTTCTGAATTTACTCTTGATGGAATTGTGACTTTAGTTGATGCTGCACATATTGATCAGCAACTAGGCAGGAGTGATGAAAGTTCAGAACAAGTGGCATTTGCAGATGTTCTTGTTCTTAATAAAACTGATTTAGTCTCTGATGATGCACTAGATACTCTTGAATCGAGATTGAGAGATATGAACAGAATGACTCGAATTATTCGAGCCGAGAATGCCAAAGTACCCATTGAAACAGTCTTAAATCTAAGTGCATTTGATCTTGATCAGATCCTTAAACGCAGACCAACATTTCTTGAACCAGAATATCCTTTTGAATGGACAGGTGTTTACGATCTTGATTCAGGTAAATATGAATTAATACTAGAAGAAGGGCCCGACCCAGAAATGTCCCTAGTAGCCCTCGTTAACCAAGGTGAGAATGAGGAGGAACTTAAGGATGGCGCTGAATCCTCTGTAAGACTTTATGCAGAAAAAGCTAATACTTTAGAGCCTGGAAATACTATTACATATGGAGAACATATAAATCTCAAATTGGAGGATAAAGGAAATAAATCATTCATCCTGAACATAGAAAAACCAACAAAAATAGGTTTGTATACACAGCACACTGCCGAAGAATTCAATATGAAAGTAATTAAAAGTGACGAAAATAAAGAGATTCCATTTAATACTGAAAGATTCTGGCAAGCAGAGCATGAACATGATGATGAAGTTGGCTCAATTGCTATAGAACGTTTTGGAGATGTTGACCCAGAAAAACTAAATACTTGGATGGGAAGGCTTCTATCAGAAAAAGGGGTGGATATATTCAGAACTAAAGGTTTCATAAGTTACTCAGGTAACCCAAGGCGAATAGTTTTCCAAGGAGTACACATGTTATTTACTGCACAACCTGATAAAGAATGGGGTAACGAACCTCGTAGAAATCAACTTGTTTTTATCGGTAGAAATCTAAATGAAAAAGAGATGCAAGAAGGCTTTGATAAATGCCTGATATAGAACCATTTAGCCCAAGAGGCATGTTCCACGAGGGATGGACAGCTGAAGTTAGCGATTATGCCATAGCATGTGGATGGGCTCTTAAAGGGAAACAATTTATTGTTGGCGACGTAGCAGGTGGTATTTTTGCATTCGAAGGAGATACTGGAAATATTATTTGGAAAAAAGAAAATACTCACTCTGGTGGTCTACTAGCTATGGCAATTCATCCAGAGGGTGAAATTTTTGCAACATCAGGTCAGGATGGAAATGTTCAAATTTGTAATTGCCATGAAGGTAAAGTTATTAAAACACTTGATCTTGGTAAAGGTTGGGTAGAACACCTCAAGTGGTCTACTGACGGTTTATTTCTTGCGATAGCTTCCTTAAAAAAAGTATATGTTTTTAATGAAATTGGTGAAGAGAAATGGTTCTCAGAAGACCATCCAAGCACAGTAAGTGCAATAACGTGGTCAAATAAAAATGAGCTAGCAACCGCTTGCTATGGAAGAGTGACATTCTTTGACATAGTTAATAATAAAACGAATCAAAAACTCGAATGGCAAGGATCATTGGTATCCATGGAATTGAGCCCTGATGGAGATATAGTCGCTTGTGGGAGTCAAGACAATTCAGTTCATTTTTGGAGAAGATCAACAGGAATGGATGCTGAAATGACTGGATACCCTGGTAAACCAAGTCATCTTTCTTTTGATGACAGCGGAAAATTATTAGCAACTAGTGGCAGTGAAAGAATTACAGTTTGGAGCTTTATAGGAAATGGTCCAGAAGGGACTATGCCAGGAGAGCTATGTCACCATACAGAACCCATTTCTAGCCTAGCCTTTTCAAATAAAGGTATGCTCGTAGCCTCAGGATCTAGGGATGGTTCTGTTGTCGCAAGTTTCCTAAAGAATGACG
>CACJAC010000045.1 GCA_902591275.1 uncultured Prochlorococcus sp.
AGCATATTTGCATCATCTAATTAGAAATGATGAAATATTAGGCCTTACCCTCCTAAGTTTGCATAATATTGCTCATTTAATAAGATTTACCAATGCAATTTCTAATGCAATTAGAGATAATTGTTTTACAAATGATTTCGCTCCTTGGAAAACATCCTCTATTGCTCACCATACGTGGTAACGTCTTAGAATAATTAATTAAATTATCAAAAAAGGTGCTCATTCTATTTAATACATTCGCTGAATTGCCCGAGGCTTACAAGGCCTTTGCTCCAACTGTTGATGTTCTTCCACTTATTCCTTTATTTTTCTTTTTATTGGTATTCGTTTGGCAAGCTGCAGTTGGATTTAAATAAAATCTTTTAGTTTAGATTTTTTGTATTAGAAGGGATTTTCAAGCAAAATTGCATCTCCAGAATTATCTACAGCACTTTCTATAAAATCAGCAATTTTTAATGCTCTTGAGGCTTGCTCACCATCCACCTCAGGTTTATCTTTGCCCTGAACGCATTTAAGAAAATGCTCAAGTTCTGCATAAAGGGGTTCAATGGAGGTTGTGCTAACTTCTTCGACATATCCATCATTTCTATAAACTAATTCTCCGTGCTCTGCAGTGTATGATTCATGAGACTTTCGATGGATTTGTAAAGAGTGATTTAAGAAATCAGTTTCTACTAGGCCATTTTGGCAGTGAGCACTTAAATGTCTAATTTTTTTGTGACTCATTTTGCTTGCAGTTAGGCTTGCAATAACATTATTTTTAAAAACTAAAGTAGCATTGACATAATCTATTAATCCTTCGCTATTTCTTCCTCCAACTGCTGCTAATTTTTGTATTTTTGAGTTTACAAGCTCCAAAATAAGATCAATGTCATGAATCATTAAATCCATTACTACAGAAACATCATTTGCTCTGTCTGCATGAGGACTGTGCCTCCTTGCTTCTAAAACAACAATTTCTTCATTATTTACTATTTTATTTAATTCTCTAAAAGCAGGATTAAATCTTTCAATATGCCCAACTTGTAATAGACAGTTACTTGCATTGGCTGCCTCTATTAAAGATTTTGCTTCCAACTCGTTAGCTGCAATTGGTTTTTCAATGAGAACGTGAGCACCTCCCTTGAGACAATCTAGTCCTACCTTGTGATGAAGAAGTGTTGGGACCGCAATACAGATAGCATCAACTTTTGGAATTAGGTCCTTATAATTTTCGAACCATTCACATTGAAATTGGTCAATAGCTAATTTGCCTCTCTCTTTATTTGGATCTGCGACTCCAATGAGATTTGCATCTTTGAGTAAACTTAGTACTCGAGCATGATGCCAGCCCATATTTCCTATACCTATGACTCCAACCTTTACGGGTGATGAGGTTGGTTGCATAATTTCAAATCCATATATTTATTATCATTATCCTCTATGGGGAGTCACATTTAGCTTTTGGGAAGGATTATTTTAACACGATCAATTTTTGGACCTGACATAGAAATAACTTCAAATTTAATGTTTTTGAAATCTAAAACGTCGCCAATTTTTGGAACCATTTGAAATTTTTCTAACAAAAATCCAGCAAGGGTATGATAATCAGTACCTTCTGGAATAGAACATCCTAACTTTTTATTGATTTCAATAATTTCTGATTTTCCAGCTATTGACCATCTTTTAGAGAAATTATCCAACATTCTCATGTCTGAATAAATTCTATTATTAAGCATTTCCTCTCCAACTATTTCACCATTTAGATCAGCTGCAGTTATGAGTCCTTCTGTTCCGCCGTGTTCATCAACTACTAGTAAAAACGGATTGTAGTCTCTTACTATTGGAAATATTTCTGCTAGTGAACATGTTTCTATTATTTTTGTTACTGGTAGAAGGAACGGCTCTAATAATGTATCGGCTTCCATTTCACCTTTTGATATTGGCTTAGCTAGATAACGCAAATCTAATACACCTAATACATCGTCCAAAGACTCACCAATCACAAAGAAGCGAGCATGTCGAGTTTTATCTACTTGTTTCATAAGTTCTGAAAAGGTTATATTTTTTGGCAAAGTTACCATTTCAGATCTTGGAATCATTACTTCTTTAACCTGTGTATCTTTTAAAGCAAAAACTCCTTCAAGAATATTCTTCTCATCTGGTTTTAAACCTGTTACATTATCTGTCTCTATAAGAGTTTCTAATTCTCCTGCAGATAAACCTGAGTTTAAAGAATCCCATTTGTTATTTAAATTGAAAAAGCCTAAACAGGCGCTAGCAAAGAATTCTATTGTCTTAACTATAGGATTCATACCCTTTCTTACCGCATCGAATATTGTGGTTAACCTTAATGCCGCAGATTCTGGATTATTAATTACTAGGGCTTTAGGAATTAGTCCAGAAACAAGAGTAACAACTAAAACAATAAATATAAATAATAGAAGATCATAAAATCTATTTGATAAAATATTACTTTTCCAATAATCATTAGCCAAGTTATTGCTGAGCCATCCAATAGCAATTAATGAAATTGTTACTCCAAATTGAGAAGCAATTAATGAAGATCTAAAGCGTTTTTGAATTTTTAAAATTGAAAATGCTCCTTTCTTTTTTTCTTCTATTAATCTTAAAACTTTACTTGGCCTTATTAATAAAAAAGAGAGTTCGCTCGCTGCGAAAAAAGCTGGTAAAAATAAAAGAAATAAAAGTAGAGTTATTTTCATTCAATGACAAATGAATAATGGGGGTGGCGAGGATCGAACTCGCCTTAGCCAAATTATGAGTTTGGTGCATTCACCAGATTGCTACACCCCCAAAGGAATTTATGTAATTTTAATTACATTGAATTTCAATATACAATATAAAAATAATATTTCAAAAAACACCTCATTAGGAAGTTTTTGTGAGATTTCTTTTTTTATTCTAATCTTTAAATATAAATTTAACTTCTACTAATGGACAAATTTTCGGTTAAGTATGATTTAAATAAAGAAAAATTGTTAAAACAGTTAATTGAAAAATCTTACAAGAAAGGAAACTTCACTTTATCTTCTGGGAAAAAAAGCAGACATTACTTGAACTGTAAACCAGTATCATTAAATGGCGAAGGCTTAAACTTAATAAGTGAATTATTTTTAGATTTAAAGGACTCAAGATCAAAAGCTGTAGCAGGATTAACATTAGGTGCAGTCCCTATAGTAAGTGGATTAATTGTTAAAGCAGCTTTGAATGGACTAGACCTTGATGGTTTAATAATTAGGAAAGAAATCAAAAAATACGGTACCAAAGCTGGAATAGAGGGCCCTTTATTAGAAGAAGGAACTTTGGTAACTGTCTTAGAGGATGTGGTTACAACTGCTGGTTCAGTAATAAAAGCTATAAAAAAATTACGAGAAAATAATTATGTTGTTGAGGAAGTTTTG
>CACJAC010000046.1 GCA_902591275.1 uncultured Prochlorococcus sp.
TGGTTAAACAAGCCAGAAAAGATAATAAAAAATTGGTTTAGTAAATTAAAATCTGGAGGGTTTTTAATCATTTCTTATCCAACAAAAAATTGTTTTCCTGAATGGAAAGATACTTGTAGAAAAATTGATATTGAATATAGTGGTCTCAATTTCCTTTGCTCTAAAGAATTATTAAAAGATTTCAAATCAACTGAAATTCATTATTCAGAAAAGTTTAATTATCTTGAAAATTTTGAAGATGTATATAAACTTTTCAGAAGCATTAAAAATGTAGGGGCACAATCAACAAATTGTAAACACAAAACAGTGAAGGAGTTAAAGAAAATTCAAAAGTTTTGGCCCAAGAATTACAATAATACAGTTAACCTTTCATGGCAAATTGAGATTCAAATCATAAAGAAATTATGAGAAGTCAGGATAGTATTTTCAAATTTATAATTTGTGGAACAGATACTGATATTGGAAAAACTTTAATAAGCTCTTTTTTCGTTAAAGGATTAAATTCCTTTTATTGGAAGCCTATTCAAAGCGGTATTGAATCGCAAACTGATAGTCAAACTGTTGAAAAACTTGCACAATTAAGTAAAGAGAAAATCATCAAAGAAGCTTATGTCTTTACGAAACCGCTTTCTCCTCATTGGGCTGCTGAAATAGATCAAAAAACTATTAACTTTGAAAAGTTGAGATTGCCAAAAGTACAAGGCTCGTTAATTTTAGAAACTGCAGGTGGATTAATGGTTCCAATAACACGCAATTTTTTGCAAATAGATCAAATAAAACAATGGAATCTTCCGGTAATACTTGTATGTAAGAGCTCACTTGGCACTCTTAACCATACCCTGCTTAGTATTGAGGCCTTAAAACGAAGAAATATTGAGATTTTAGGTTTAGTAGTCAATGGTGAAAAACACCCAGATAATCCAAGAACCCTATTTGATTTTAGTGGTATTCCGTTAATTGCTGAATTTCCTTACATCGAAAAAATGAAATCAAACAATTTAGATATACTATGGGAAGAACTTGACATCAAGAATAAGTTAATCTCACTTTTAAACTCAAAAATAAGTTAAATGAAATCTTTGGATTCAAAAACTCCAAATCAAGATTGGCACCCAAATATTTGGCCACCTTTTACACAAATCAATAACAGCAAACCGCAAATAGAAGTAACTCATGGTCAAGATGCCCTCCTATTTACTAAAAATCCTAAAAAAGAGCTAATAGATGCAATCAGTAGTTGGTGGGTAACTCTTCATGGACATAGTAACCAATACATTGCGGATGCCATTTTTAATCAATCAAAAAAACTTGAGCAAGTTATATTTGCTGATTTTTTACATCCACAGGCAAAAAAATTGGCGGAAAGACTTAGTGAATTAACAAAACTAGAACGATTATTCTTTTCTGATAACGGTTCTACTGCAGTGGAAGTCGCTTTGAAAATTGCCTTCCAATCATGGCAAAATAGAGGAGAGACAAGAACTCAAATAGTAGCTTTTGATGGCGCCTATCATGGCGATACATTTGGAGCAATGGCTTTAGGTGAAAGAAATATTTTTAATGAGAATTTCGATAATCTTATGTTCCCAGTTAGGAGAGTCCCCTGGCCTTCAACTTGGATGAACGATGAAGAAGTAGAAGATAAAGAAAATGAAGCGATCCAAAAATTAGAAACTCTACTTAAAACTCCCACAGTTGCAGTAATACTCGAGCCAATTGTTCAAGGAGCAGGAGGAATGAATATGGTTAGGCCTCAGTTTATAAAAAAAGTTTCAGAAATTATAAACAATAATAATTCTTTGTTAATTGCTGATGAAGTTTTGACTGGATTTGGAAGATGTGGAAGTCTTTTTGCGTTTCAAAAGGCAAAAATCGTTCCCGATTTAATAAGTATTTCAAAAGGCTTAACTGGTGGATTTTTACCAATGGGAATAACTTTATGTAAAGAAAAAATTTTTCAATCCTTTATTGATGATTCCCCAAGAAAAACTTTTTGGCATGGACATAGTTTTACTGCTAATCCTTTAGGTTGTGCTGCGGCAAACGCTAGCCTTGATTTATTAGAAAAAGAACCACACAAATACCTCTCATTTGAAGAAAAACATTTATCTCACTTAATTAAATTTCAAAACTTACCCTATTTAAAAAAAATAAGGGTATCCGGCACAATTGCTGCCTTCGATTTAGATATGGGGAACAAAAAAGGTTATTTTAATAATATTGGGAAAGAAATAAAGAGTCTTGCAATGGAGCAAGGTTTATTTATTAGACCCCTCGGGAATGTTATTTATCTCTTGCCACCTCTATGTATAACCGATGATCAATTAGAAAAAAGTTACTGGATAATAAGGCAAATCTTAGAAAATCTTTAAATAGAAATTTAAGGTCCCTGCAGTATTGCATTTTCCACATCTTCTCTATTAATGCAATAGGAAAATAGTCTTTTAGTTTCTTGTCCTTTACTTTCCCAAATAACACTTAAATCTTCTTGTTCAAAAATAATAGTTGCATTCCAATTTAAAAGTAACAGATACCATTTAGATGGATTATTAATATCCTTAACAGCACCTAAATCAGTTAGCCACAATTCCAATGATTGCAGTGAATTTTGATTGATAGGTTTTTTAGAGGGATTCACAGACTTTCTTAAAAAATTATTTAATTAGCCAAAGCGGTATTGTCTCTAATTCTTTACCAGTAAAAGAAGCAATAAAAATTGAACAAATTAAACTTATAGAAATTATGATAATTAAAAGAAACAACGAAAACAATTCTCCATTCGAAAAAGGTCTTCTATTTCCTATTAAGTTTTGATTATTGGAATCGACTACTAAATTATTTAAAAAGTTATTATTATTTTTGCTTCTAGAGTTTTCTTTTAGTTTGTCATCATATATTTTCCTTAAATTAGTATTATTTAAATGTTCATAAGCTTCAAGAACTTCCTGAAATTTACTTTTAGCAACGTCTATTTCTAATGTAGTTGTATCGGGATGCAACTCAATCGAAAGTTTACAAAATGCCTTTCTTAATTCATGATTGGATGCATTTTCATTTACACCTAAAATTTTGTAATAGGAAGTTTCCCCTTTCAAAATAATCTTTTATTAATATTGTAATTCTAATAAATTTTTACTAAATAGAATGTA
>CACJAC010000047.1 GCA_902591275.1 uncultured Prochlorococcus sp.
CAAGAAAAGGATTTGATCTCGATTTCCCAAAAACATTAAACGTTGCCTCAGCAACATTCGCATCAGTAGTATCACAAAAACATGGAGGGAAAATAATAGAGAAAAAGAAAGAACAAACAGTTGATATTAAACAATTACAATTTATTGCATCTCTGCAATTAGTTGAATCAGCTCTTCAAGTGTGTCCGGCCAACGTTCCTGAAAAAGTTGAAAAACAATTTAAGATTGAAACTGAGAGACTTATGAAACTACAAGGGTTGGCAAATTAATAATTTTTTTATCTAAACATAGAACTAACAGAACTTTCTTCGTGGATTCTCCAAATAGCTTCCCCAAGCATATTTGCGACGGAAAGAACTTTTAACTGTGGAAAATCATCTTTATGTATAACTGGTATGCTGTTAGTCACAATAACTTGTTCGAAAAGATTCCTAGAACTTAATCTTTCATAAGAAGGCGGAGAAAATACAGCATGTGAAGCACATGCAAATATTCTATTAGCTCCTTCTTTTTTTAGTAAATTTGCTCCAGAACAAATCGTACCTCCCGTGTCTATCATGTCGTCTATGAGAATAGCCGTTTTACCTTTGACTTCACCGATAACGGTTAGACTTTCAGCGATATTATGCGCAGCTCTCCTTTTATCAATGATAGCCAATGGCGCATCATTCATTAATTTCGCGAACGCTCTTGCTCTTGCTACCCCGCCTACATCAGGAGAGACTACAACAATTTCTTCTAAATCTAGAGATTCTAGATAATCAATTAATACAGGTGAACCGTAAATATGATCGCATGGTATATCGAAGTAGCCTTGTATCTGAGCCGAGTGTAAGTCCATCGCTAAAACTCTATCAACTCCTGATTTCTCTAGTAAATTGGCAGTTAATTTTGCAGTTATAGACTCTCTTCCTGAGGTTTTCCTATCTGCCCTTGCATATCCAAAATAGGGTATTACAGCCGTTATTTGTCTTGCAGAGGCTCTTTTGCAAGCGTCAACCATGATCATAAGCTCCATTAAACTATCGTTTACAGGAGCGCATGTAGGTTGTATTAGGAATACATCACAACCTCTAATAGATTGCTGAATCTGAACATAAAGTTCTCCATCTGCAAATCTTTTAGATATTAAAGGTACATTTTCAATCCCTAAGTATGATGCAATTTCTTCAGCTAACTTAGGGTTTGTTGTCCCACTTACTAACCTTAATCTACTATTAGTTAGATTAAAGTTCGATTCTTTACTCTGCATTGCCGTGATAAAACTTGTCACGAAATTTGCACCATAAAACTATATTATCATCGTAGTCGTTTATGTGAATTTCGCAAAAGATAATGACCAGATATTTTCAAAAGTCACCTCAATTTAGCAAAAAATTGTTGATTAAAATTTAGAATTTATATTTATCCAGACTTGAAAATCAGCAATGATATTTGTCAATTAAAAAAAATTTGTATAAGGTTGAATTTAGAGAATTAAAAACACGTTAAGTTCAAAGAATCAAAATATATTGAAAACATGCCTATAGAGTCAATTATTGCAAGAAAATCATTAGGCGTACTTATGCATCCAACATGTATTCCGGGAGGAAGAGTATGTGGAACTTTTGGGAGAGGAGCTAAAGATTGGATAAGAAAGCTTCATAAGCATGGAATTGAATACTGGCAATTTTTACCTCTTACACCTACTGACTCTACAGGCTCCCCATATAGTTCCCCATCTAGTTTTGCACTAAACCCATGGTTTTTGGATATAGATGATTTAATCGAAAAAGGTTTTATCTACATCTCAGATAAAGAAAATCTAGGGCCAACAAATCAGGATAAGGATCATTTTGATTTTGATATTGCGGATGACCTAACAAAAAAATTAGGTCTCCTCCTTTTGCAAGGTTGGAGTTCTCAATCTGAAGAAAGAAAAATTAATTTTAACAAATGGGTCAGTAGGCATTCTTGGGTTGAAGATTATGCAACATTTGTTGTTATCAGAGAGGAATTTAATATGTTGCCTTGGTGGGAATGGCCTCAAGAATTTAAAATAAAAAATAACAAGTTCTTAAAATCTTGGATAAAGAAAAAAAGTGAAGAGATACTTATTAAAAAATTAATACAGTGGCATCTTGATGAGCAATGGAGTGTCATTAAAAACTTTGCAAAATCAAAAAATATTAAGCTGATAGGAGATTTGCCTTTTTATGTCTCTAGAGACAGCGCCGACGTATGGAGTAATAAATCATTATTTTCAATTTTTAAAAATGGAGATTTAATCTTTCAAAGTGGTGTTCCACCTGATTATTTTTCATCAACAGGACAATTATGGGGCACCCCAACTTACTTTTGGTCAAAGCATAAAAGGACTAATTTCAATTGGTGGAGAAAAAGATTTCTAAGACAATTTGAACTTGTTGACATATTAAGATTTGATCATTTCAGGGGTTTAGCAGGTTACTGGAGAGTTAATGGCAATTCTAAAACGGCAATTATTGGAAAATGGATAAATTCTCCAGGTAAAACACTATTAAATAAAGTAAAAAAGGATCTAGGGGGGAACTATCTACCTATTATTGCGGAGGATCTGGGAGTAATAACTCCAGATGTAGAGAAATTAAGAAAAAACTTCGAACTACCTGGCATGAAAATATTACAATTTGCTTTTGATGGCAATGAAGATAATCCTTATTTACCAAGGAATATTGAAGGAGAAAATTGGGTTGTTTATACAGGTACTCACGACAACTCTACTTCTGTTTCATGGTGGGAAAATTTAGATTATGAATCCCAAAAAAGAATAAAAGATGAGTATAAACTTTCAGAAAATCCTTCTTGGGATTTAATAGAAATTGGCATGGAGACAAATGCTAATCTTTTTATCGCTCCATTACAAGATCTATTATCTCTAGACGATTCAAGTAGATTAAATAAACCTGGGACCACAAAAAATAACTGGAAATGGAAGTTAAATTGTCCTTTAGAAGAAATAGAAAATAATATAAAAATGTTTAGTGAGCTAGGAAATGATTTTGGGAGAACTCGAAAAT
>CACJAC010000048.1 GCA_902591275.1 uncultured Prochlorococcus sp.
TTTCCAATAAGAATACCTTTTTGTGTTGATCTTTCAACAATAATAGTAGCCAAAATAGCTGTAAAAACTTTGCCATTTTTTCTTTTCATTTCTTCTCTTTTTTCAATCTTTACTGCGACACTATGAGGTACCTCTTCTCTTGTATTTTTTAATACCTGTTCTCTTACTAAATCAGATAATAAGTTATCTAATGGTTGATCGCAAATCGTCTCTTCGCCATAAAGTTTTGGCCCCTTTGGAAGAAAATTAAGTGCCATATCGACTAGTTCAGAACATCCTTCTCCTTGAGAAGCACTTACAATTTGAAAGTTTCTATTAATTCCAAAAAATCTTCTATATTGATCTAATCGTAAATTCCTAAATTCCTTATTAACCAAATCCCACTTATTTAATGCCACAATAAACTCAGTTTTATTTGCGATTAGAAAGTTCAAAATATATTCATCACCTCTACCAGGTTCTTCACTTGAATCAATTACAAAAATCACAATATCAACTCCATTAATTGCAGATTTTGCGTTTTTTACTAATATCTCTCCAAGTCGATGATGAGGTTTATGAACACCTGGCGTATCAACAAAAATTATTTGCCCATTGTCTGTAGTAAGTATTCCTTTTAATTTATTTCTAGTAGTTTGCGCTACTGGAGAAGTAATTGTTATTTTTTCTCCAATCAATTTATTTATTAAAGTAGATTTACCGACATTTGGCCTTCCTAGTAAAGTTACAAACCCAGATCTATAATTAGCCAAAGACTTTTTATGCATTAATAATAAAATTCTGATCAAAAATGGAAAAAAAAACCATAAATTTAAAAGAAGCTTCGTTCACACAAGCAATAAACATATCCGCACAATGGTGCAAAGAGTGGGGTGAAAATTTACTCAGCGAAGAGGTTTTAGCAGATAGAATCGCAGAGCTAACTAAAACAAAAAATGGACTCAGAGGATTTTTTGCATACGCTTTATCAGATAAAGATTGTTTTTTGTTAGATGAACTTCCATTTTCACTAATTTACAAACTGAACGAAGGTGGTAATGCTGTAACAGACATAGTAGTAAAAAACTTAATAATGAGTTCCGCTCAAATTATTATTCATCGTAGAGATAATAATAATGAATATGAGATAACATCGGAAAACATTTCAGATAGATGTAAGGCTATTTTAAGACTTCTAGAAACCAAGTCAGTTACAAAGTCTGTCAATCAAGTACTTAGAGACTTAGATGATATGGGCAATAGTTTTGATAATTCAGTAAAATATGACTTAGAGCAAAAGGAATTTATAAAAAAACAAATTCTTGATATTGCCCAATAAAAAAGCGTAGAAACAAATCTACGCATAGGATTTAATTATTTACGTGATGTTTTTAATCTCTTCTTCCTCCTCCTTGAAGTGCAATCATTAATCTCAATATAAAAACAAAAAGATTTATATAAGTTAAATACATACCTAAAGCACCTGCAAGGTATTGATCATCATTATATCTTCTTGGCATTGTATAAAAATCAACAAATGACATTGCAACGAATAAGACAGTTCCAAATCCTGCAATTATCAATTCGAGTCCTGAGCCTCCAAAAACGCCTGGAGCAAAGAATCCTCCAATTAATTGGACAAACATTGCTATAAGCAATCCTATCAACCCAAGGCCAACTACTCCACTAAGTGCTTGACCAACACTATCACTCATTCTTTGGCCAGTGTAAGAGGCAATAACGAAAGTTATACCGGTAGCTAAGGCAGCTGTCCCAACAGAACCAATACCAATTGTTCCTATTGCTAAAGCAACTATTCCACTTAAAGTGAATCCAGTTAACAAGCTAAAGCCTGTTAATAAAGGCAAAGCCTTCGCATTATTTGCATTATTTGCAGCACTTGTGGCTATAAAAAACAAAATCAATTCTGCAATTAATGCAACTATTGAAAGAGGCTGGAAAAGCCCAGGATTTGTTGCTATGAGTGAGACACCTGCTAAAACGCCTAAAGAAGTTAGAACCATGCCTCCACCTACGTAAGGTAAAGCTTTTTGAACAACATTAGGTCCAACAATTGAACTAGTCTGCGCTTCACGAATAGCTTGATTGAAATTACTACTTGCTGGCATTTTCTTTATTAAGATATACGCATATTCTACTAGATTTTTAAAATTTCAGGGTACGGATCTCCAGAGTTATAAAGTTATTGATAAGCCTCAATAATTTTCTGAACTAAAGGATGACGAACTACATCTTCAACAGTTAAATAGCAAAATTTTATACCTTGAGTTTCCGGGAAAATTCTCGACGCTTCGATGAGGCCGCTTTCCTGATCTGTTCTTAAATCAATTTGTGTAATATCTCCATTAACTACCATTCTTGATCTCTCTCCTAACCTGGTCAAAAACATTCTCATCTGCGAGCAAGTTGTGTTTTGTGCTTCATCTAAAATAACCATAGAGTTATCTAAGGTTCTACCTCTCATGTAGGCTAAAGGTGCAACTTCAATAATTCCTTTTTCGATAAGAGAATTTGTTCTATCAACCCCAAAAATACTATGTAAAGAATCAAAAAGGGGTCTTAAATATGGATCTACTTTTTGTTGCAAATCGCCAGGCAGAAATCCCAAACTTTCACCAGCTTCTACAGCTGGTCTCGTTAAAACAATTTTTTCAATTTTTTTCTCGTTCAATAGTCTTGCCGCGCAAACAGTTGCCAAAAATGTCTTGCCAGTTCCAGCTGGACCAATTGCGAAAGTAAGATCAAAATTTTCAATTGATTCAACATATTCTTTTTGCCTTATAGTTCTGGGTCTTAAATATCTTCCTTCTTTGGAACGCGCAA
>CACJAC010000049.1 GCA_902591275.1 uncultured Prochlorococcus sp.
AAAAGGATCGATATTGCAACCTGTTGGGCAACCAACAGAATTTCTGCAATGGATACTCTAGAAAGGTATGAAGATAGTTACGCAATTGCAGAAGAATTTAGAGAGTGGATATTACATATTGGAGAAAAGAACGAAAATTTAAAAGATTCTGTTTTAAACTTCCCAAGGGAATTAAAAAAAACATTAGACCAAAAAATCAACGATTAAATAACAAACTATCCAGTGGAACCCGCCCTACATTATTTGGGTTTGTTTATTATTATAAAAAGTGCAATTAGCAAATAAATGGATAATAAAGAGAACACTTCAAACGTAGAAAATGTTGTAATTATTGGTTCAGGTCCTGCTGGATATACAGCTGCAATTTATGCAGCAAGAGCAAATCTTCAACCATTGATCGTTACAGGATTTAATTCTGGTGGAATTCCTGGTGGCCAATTAATGACTACAACATTTGTTGAAAATTATCCGGGATTTCCAGATGGTGTACTTGGTCCTGAATTAATGGATCTAATGAAAGCTCAAGCCGAAAGATGGGGCACTAATTTATACGAAAGTGATGTTGTCTCGATAAATACTGATTCACATCCCTTTGAATTAAAAACTTTAGAAGGAACTATAAAATCTAACTCAATTATTATTGCAACTGGAGCAAGTGCAAATAGATTAGGCGTGATAAATGAAGATAAATTCTGGAGTAAAGGAATAAGTGCATGTGCAATATGTGATGGAGCGACCCCACAATTTAGAGATGAAGAATTAGCTGTTATTGGAGGAGGCGACTCTGCATGTGAGGAAGCAGCATATCTCACAAAGTATGGAAGCAAAGTGCATTTGATTGTTAGATCAGAAAAATTAAGGGCTAGCGCAGCAATGGTAGATAGAGTAAAAGCAAATCCAAAGATAGAAATTCATTGGAATACAAAAGTTGAGAAAGCGGATGGCTCAGAATGGCTTGAGAAAATAGAAACTATTCACTCTCAAGAAGGTAAAGGGGAAATCAATATAAAAGGTCTTTTTTACGCGATAGGGCACACACCAAATACGCAGTTCTTAGGCAACAAAATTGATTTAGATAATAAAGGATATATTGCTTGCAAATCAGGAAGACCAGAAACATCCATTGAAGGCATCTTCGCAGCAGGTGACGTTGTCGATTCTGAGTGGAGACAAGGAGTTACCGCTGCAGGAACTGGGTGCATGGCAGCATTAGCTACCGAAAGGTGGCTAGCCGAGAAAAACTTAGCAAAAACTATAGTCAGAGAAACACCCGAACCAGAAAAAAAACTTAATTCATCAAATTTTAATGAAGAAGAAGTTAATGAAGATACTTTCGATCCAAATTCTGAATGGCAAAAAGGCAGTTATGCATTAAGGAAACTTTATCACGAGAGTAAAAAACCTATCTTAGTAATTTTTAGTTCTCCAAGTTGCGGCCCATGCCATGTTTTGAAACCTCAGTTAAAAAGGGTAATTAAAGAACTTGATGGTGCAGTTCTTGGCGTTGAAATAGATATTGATAAAGATCAAGATATTGCAAAACAAGCTGGTATTAACGGCACACCTACAGTGCAACTTTTTAAAGAAAAATTATTAAAAAAACAATGGCAAGGTGTTAAGCAGAGAAGTGAGTTTAAAGAAGCGATAAAAAATATTATTTAAAGTATCTATTTATTTATTATTTCTCTTCGGGTTATTTTTATTAGTAGTAGGTTTAGCACCACCTGCATTTCTTTCTCTATAAGTTATCCTCCCTCTAGAAAGATCATAAGGACTAATCTCAACTAAAACTTTATCTCCAGCTAATAATTTAATTCTAAATTTAGTCAATTTACCTGCAGCTCTACATAAACATTGATGTCCTTCAGGTTGTTCTAATGTAACCAAATAAAATCCATTCCCCTGCTCTTTTTCTATTACACCTGAAGTTTCAATCATTAATTAATCTTTTACTAAGTTCATATTATCAGAAAAAGATTGGCCAAAATTGATTTAAAAAAAAATTACATATGTAAAGATATGAAATTCAATTCAAATAGAAAATTTAATTTCATTAATTATTTGAAGTTGACCATAATAAAAATTTGCTTTCGCAATTTTTTCAGAATCTTCTAATTGATCAAAAAAAACAAACCCAAGGCTTTCCCATAATGGAGATCCGCAAACATTATTCAATTCATTTTTTGCTTCTTTTGCAAAATTATCTAGTTTTCGTTCGAGATTTTTAGATTTAGAAACAGACATAATCAATAATATATAGTACAAATATACTATATAAGTCTACAATTGCAACATTAAAATGGCAATCTCTTTTTTTCCTCGATATTTAGATCTGCTTCCATTTCCCTTAATCTTTTAAGTATTTGTTGGTAGTACTCTTTTATATAACTCTCTAGTGAGGTCATATCTTCTTTATTAAGTTCAAGTATTTCATAAGTTTTACTCATGTCAGCATCTAATGATTCACCACTACTAGTTACTTCGGCAAAAGCCAATCTTTCAGCAACATTTAAAGAATCTTGGAAAAAGGAAACTAATTTCTGAGTGACACTAATCAGAAAAGGTGAAACTCTAAAAATTTTAGCTTTTTTTTCGCTAAATTTTTCACATAAGGATATGACTTCATTTGAATCCCATGCTTTAGGGCCAACCAAAGGCAATGATGTTCTATGAGTTTTTGGATTATTAACTGCTGCGACAATAACTTTTGCCATGTCTTGAGTATTCATGTATGCAATT
>CACJAC010000050.1 GCA_902591275.1 uncultured Prochlorococcus sp.
GAAGCAACTCAGATCTTTGAGTTAAAACTTCAAAAGTAAAACCTTCATCAGGTGTTTTATCCAACCGCAATTGAAACGCCCTTAATATTTCCTCAGAAGTTGCAGAGGGGCTTACGCCAATTAAACGAAAATGGTCTAAAGGAAGTTCCAAACAAATATCCTATTGAAAATTCTTAGACAAATTTTATCAAGTTAAAAATTTTTTTCACAAGGTCTTACAGAGTTATTAAAAAAAATCATGAAAATCGCCCTTCACACCTTAGAATGTTAACAAATCAAAACTTCGTTAAGGTATTTTTCTTGGAAACACACGTAGAGAGAATCTCAAATCTTCAAGATATAAAAAAAGCCGAATTAGATCGAGAAAGCGGATTATTTCTTTATGAAGACATGACGCTTGGTCGTAGGTTCGAAGATAAGTGTGCAGAAATGTATTACAGGGGAAAAATGTTTGGTTTCGTTCATTTATATAACGGTCAAGAGGCAATAAGCACAGGAGTAATTGGCGCCATGAAAAAGAAACATGATTGGTTTTGTAGCACCTATCGCGATCATGTTCACGCACTAAGTGCGGGTGTTCCCTCATTTGAAGTAATGAGTGAACTTTTTGGTAAAGCTACAGGTTGTAGCAAAGGCCGAGGTGGATCCATGCACTTATTTTCAAGAGAGCATCACTTACTTGGAGGATATGCATTTATTGGAGAGGGAATTCCAGTTGCATTAGGGGCAGCCTTTTCAAGTAAATACAAAAAGGAAGTTGCCGGTAATAGTTCTAGTGATGCGGTAACTGCAGCATTCTTTGGGGATGGGACTTGCAATAATGGACAGTTTTTTGAATGTTTAAATATGGCCCAGTTATGGAAATTACCCATAATTTTTGTTGTTGAAAATAATAAATGGGCTATTGGTATGGCTCACGATAGAGCCACTAGCAATCCTGAAATCTGGAGAAAAGCGTCTGCTTTTGGCATGCACGGCGAGGAAGTTGATGGAATGGATGTATTAGCAGTTAGAGGTGCAGCACAAAGAGCAATTGCGCGAGTCAGAGCGGGAGAGGGTCCTACGCTTTTAGAATGCTTGACTTATAGATACAGAGGTCATTCTCTTGCAGATCCAGATGAATTAAGGTCTGAAAAAGAGAAGGAGTTTTGGGGAAAAAGAGATCCTATTAAGAAATTAGCCAAGGAAATGATTGATGGTAAATTTGCAACGGAAGAAGAACTAAAAATTATTGAAAAGAAAATTGATAAAGAGATATCTGAGTCAGTTAAAAACGCTATTGAAGCACCAGAACCACCTTCAAAAGAATTAACTAAATATATTTGGGCAGAAGATTAGAGGTTAAATACCACTAGGCAATTTCCTAGTTAGATTTCTTAATTTTCTGAGTGCTTTAAGTTCAACTTGTCTCACTCTTTCTCTAGAAACTTCTAATAATCTTCCGATTTCAGCAAGCGTATGCCTCTCATTTGCATCAAGTCCAAATCTTAATTTGAGAACATGTTGTTCTTGCTCGCTTAAATGACTTAACCACTTCCCAAGCTGCTCTTGATGCATTTTTTGTTCAACTTGATCTAAAGGTTCTTCGTTATTACTATCTGCAATCAAATCACCTAAAAAACTCCTGCCATCATCACCATTTACTGGAGCATCTAAACTACTTGTCGATAAGGCTTGTCTCAAAACAGAATCCAATTCTTCTACATCAATTTCCATAGCCTCTGCAATTTCAATTCTGCTTGGCATAGCACCAAGTTTGTGAGCCAAGTCTCTACTAATTTTTCTAATAGAAGCTAACCTTTCACTTAAATGAACAGGCAAACGGATTGTTCTTGATTGACAGGCAATTGCTCTTGTCATACTCTGCCTAATCCACCAAAAAGCATAAGTAGAAAACTTATAACCCCTTGTTGGATCAAATTTTTCAACAGCCCTTTCCAAGCCAAGAGAACCTTCTTGTACTAAATCAAGAAGTTCTAATCCCTTGCCTTGATATTTTTTTGCAACACTGACGACTAATCTTAGGTTAGCTTTCATCATTCTTTCTTTAGCTCTTCGACCAATTTTTATTATTCTTTTTTGCTGAATTGTAAATTCATTAACCTTTTCGTTTAATTGTCCATCTTCTGTAAGATTCATCATTTTCTGGACTTGATTACCCAATTCAATCTCCTCGGCTGGTGTTAACAGAGGTACCCTGCCAATATTTTGCAAGTACCAGCTTATTGGATCATTACTTCTTCTTTTAGGCTGTTCTGCTTGGGTTGGTAGTGATGAAACCATTTAATGACCTGAATTAGGTATTAAAACTTTCCTATACTTTTAGGGAAATAGCCAAATATTTAATGCGCGCTACAGATTTCAAGTAATATTTGTATGCTTATGTGTTTAAAACTATAAATAACTCTCTTAAATTGTTTCTTTCAAGATATTTGTCTCGTTTTTATATTTCTCATTAATTTAGACAATTCATCCCCAATAGCAGAAGCATTTGACCCATTTTTGCACTTTGATGCAGCAAATGAATGCAAAAGTGCGTATTTAGCAAGAAAATCTGTTGTTATATTTTTACAAAAGGATAAATCAATCGCAGAACTGCCAGCTATAAATCCAGATAAAAGATCACCTAGTCCAGCTCGAGCTGTCTGAGAATCGGTTCCAAAAAGTTGCCATGCTTTTTTATTATCCGCGACTATGCTAT
>CACJAC010000051.1 GCA_902591275.1 uncultured Prochlorococcus sp.
CTCTTCATAACCAACATAACCTGGGGGAGCTCCTAAAAGTCTTGCTACGGCATTTTTCTCCATATATTCACTCATGTCTAATCTTAAAAGTGCGTCTTCTTCATCAAATAAAGCTGTTGCAAGAGATTTTGCTAATTCTGTTTTACCAACACCAGTAGGACCCATAAATAAAAAAGATCCAATAGGTCTTTTGGGACTTTTCATGCCAACTCGAGCTCTTCTAATTGCAGCAGAAACAGCTTCTATAGCTTTTTCTTGTCCAATAACTTTTTCACTTAGTTCTTTTTCTAGATTGACTAATTTTTTACGTTCATTTGAAACTACTTTAGAAATTGGAATCCCTGTGATTTTTGATATAACATCTGCAATATCATCAGGTTCAACTTGATATTTAAAAGGGAAATTTCTATTTTTTTTTATTTTATTAAAGTTCTCTTCAACTTTTTGTATGTCATTCACTATTTCACTTAACTCTTCTTCAAGCTTTTCTAAATAATCTAGATCATTTTCAAATTCTCGATTTGATTTATCTTTAATTTGTTTGGTTAGCTTATCTTCTTCTTTCATTAAAATAGATAATTCCTCCATTTCTTCACGTAAATTGTTCCAATTTTCCAAAAGAACGTTCAATTTTGCCTCTGATTGTTGTCTATTATTCAATAGTTTTTCTTGAGCTTCGACATTTTCTCCTTGCAAATTATTCAATTTTTCATCAATAGTATTAAGTTTGTTTTCTTGTTGGAGAATGATTTGAGGCATATTGTTAGACTCGATTTTCAACTGTGCAGCTGCTTCATCAATTAAATCTATTGCACTATCAGGGAGACATTTATCGCTGATGTATCTATTGGCCAATTTTGCAGAATAGTTTACAGCCTCTTCAGAAATTTTTATGCCATGATGTAATTCATATTTCTTTTTGATCCCTTGTAATATTTTTACGCTTAATTCTACTGAAGGTTCATTAACAGCTATCTTTTGAAAGCAATTATTTAATGCCTGATCTTTTTCAATAGTTTCACGAAATTTCTCAGGTGTTGTTGTACCGATACATCTAAGTTCTCCTTCAGCTAGTAAAGGTTTTAAGATATTACTGATGTCGGTAGAAGATCTGTCAGAACTTAATATTGAGTGAATTTCATCAATAAAAAGAATCATTCCTTGGTTTGGATTATTTAGTTCCTGCATTATTAAGCTTAGTCTTTCCTCTAGTTGACCTCTAAATTTGGTCCCAGAAACTAATGCACCTAAGTCAAGTGAAATAATTTTTAAGTCCTTTAAAGTATCAGGAACTTTTTTGTCTACAATTAATTGAGCAAGTAATTTTACAATTGAGGTTTTACCAACTCCAGGATTGCCAATAAGTATAGGGTTATTTTTGTTTCTTCTGCAGAGTACCCTCATTAAATTATTGAGCTCATTTTCTCTTCCTAAAACAGGATCCAGTAAGCCTTTTTTAGCTGATCCTGTTAAATCTTTTCCATAAATTGAAAGAACAGTTTCATCTTTTCCAACTTGTTTTTTGGTTTTAATTTGAAGTTCACTTTTCGGTAATGGAACAATAGCTTTTTTAAATTTTTCTTCTTTTACAAGAGTCTCTTCAGTCTCGTTGTTTGATTCGAAATTAGATTGATTATTTATTTCAATTACATTCCCATAATTAAAAGAATCTTTTGATTTATTAATATTTGGGTAAAACTTTAATTCTTCCTCTAATTTTTCCATGGAAAGGTTTCCTTCTTCAAAAACATAATTTCCAATTCTTAAATCTCTTCCAAGAGCAATTAGTAAATGAGGGATTTCTATTAATCTCGATCCCCATTGAGTTTTAATCTGATTCGCGTTATCTAATAAAATTTCTAAATCTTCTCCGATAGTAAAAATATCTGACTCATTTGTTGGTGTCTCTTCTAAAAAATCTTCTGTTATGTCTAAAACTGTATCTTGGTCGATTGATAATTTTTCAATGAAGGCAAAGAATTCACTTGATGAGAACAATGTATGAATTATGTGTTCAATATTAAATTCGCTATGATCCCATTTTTTTGCGGTTTCCTCCCCTAATAAAAGAAGATTCCAACTAATATCGCTAAATAGTTCAGGACTGGATGTAAGTGTTTCTCTCATAAACTATAAAAACTATAGTTGATTATTAATTAATATTTTAAATAGGAACTGCATTAATAATCATCCAATAATTTTCAAATTGTAAGATGAATTTGAAAATAATTTACATGAGATGATTTGAGGGGACTTTAGAATCAAAAAAAACGTTAAATAATATCTAAGCCCTTAAAAAATTAAAAATTATAGTTGGTTAACAAATATATTTCAGATATTAGCCAAATAGTTCAGCTATTAATAGGATTTAAATAGTAATAATTAAATTGTGAAAGAAACTATTGATTTTCTTATTGATACTGTTGAAGCAAGGCAAGTCCTTGATTCAAGAGGTAATCCAACTGTAGAGGCAGAAGTATTTTTGGAATGTGGTGCAAGTGGTAGAGCAATTGTTCCCAGCGGAGCTAGCACTGGTGCTCATGAGGCACATGAATTAAGAGATGGTGGTTCAAAATATATGGGAAAAGGCGTTTTGAATGCTGTTAATAAAATTCATGAAACCATATCGCCGGCTTTATGTG
>CACJAC010000052.1 GCA_902591275.1 uncultured Prochlorococcus sp.
TATTATCTCCATCCCCTCCATCTAATTTGCCATTCCCTTCCACGCCGTAAAGGTAATCTGCTGTGGAATCTCCCCTTAAATTATCATCACTTCTATCTCCATATAATTTATCCTCTCTAGAATCTCCACGAAGTCTCGCCGATGATAGTTTAGATTTTGATTTATCTAAAATCACTACTTCCTTTGTCTCCCCTACCTGTTCTGTTAAAGCAGCATCTGTAAATAATTTTATTTCCAGTGTTTCATTACCTTCTGTTATTAGATCTTTGGCAAGAGTATGCTTTATGGAAAGCTTATTCTTCTTGACTAAACCTGATCCAGTTAAACTTCCTTTAGATAAGTCTTCACTATCGATATCATCTCCACTTAATGACCAATATAATCTTGTGTTATTAGGAACTTCCTTTGTTTTAATACTGGTTTTTAAAGTACCACCTTCTGCAATTGATGATTTAGTGTTAATCGCATAAGTCGGGATTACATCTTCTATCGTGATTTCTTTTGTCTCTCCTACCTGTTCTGTTAAAGCAGAATCTGTAAATAGTTTTAGTTCTAAAGTCTCATCGCCTTCTGTTATTAGATCTTTATTAAATTTATGAATTAAATTTAATTTTCCTTTTTTTACTTTCCCAGATCCTGTTAAGTTACCTCCAATAAGATCATCACTATCAATATCATCACCACTTAAAGACCAATATAATATTTTGTTATTAGGAACTTCTTTTGTTTTAATACTGGTTTTTAAAGTACCACCTTCTGCAATTGATGATTTGGTGTTAATCGCATAAGTTGGGATTACAACTGTGAGTGATAAGGCTTCAGATGAGGAGGAGGTGTTACCAGCTATATCAGTCGAAGTAGCTGTCAATTCATATTTTCCATCATCAAGATTTGAAGAGGTAATAGAAAAATTACCTTTACTATCTGCTGTTGTAGATCCTAAAAGAGTAGTTCCGCTATAAAGTTTTACAGTACTTCCAGCTTCTGCACTTCCTGTAATAGTTGGCGTCGAGTCATTTCTTGTTATAGCTGTTGTAGATAATGAAGTTGGTGCATTAGGTATTAATTTATAAACTCCCACATTCCCAGGATCCTCCTCATAACCTAAATATCCAGCACTAAATCCGCCATCCTCTGCACTGTTTAGTTGATTATGTGATGATCCAACTGCAAGAAGTTGTCCATCATCTGACAAACTAATAGCTCTACCCTCATATTGATGATCATTTTGATTAATTTCTTCTTCTCTATATAAAATCCAAGAGCTATTTATATATTTGAAAACTTTAGTATATCCACTGGTTCCATTACTGCTTCCAGAAGCAGCAACAGTTAATCCATCTGAGGAGATTTGAACGGAATCTCCAAGACGACTCAAAGGAGTACCATCGATATCTGATCCAACTTGTGACCAATCATTATTGACATATTGGTAAACCTTTAGTTGCCCAGCCTTATCGCTAAAACTGGGATTCCCCATCACCAAAAAAGTAGCATCATTTGAAATATCTACTGAAATAGCTTTCTCATCACTTTCAGTAGTTGATGTGAACGCAACAATATTAGATCCAATTTGACTCCAAGAATTATTATTATTCTCAAATACTTTTACGTATCCTTCATCTGGATAACTTAATGCGACGATATTGCCATTAGAGGACAAGCTTACAGAAAAACCACAAGAATCACTTTTTCCACCTTTAATATCATTACCAATTTGACTTATTGAGTCATTCTGGATTCTATATACTTTGACATTCCCATCATTATCTCCATTTTGTTCAACGCCATTATTATCTACATATGTATTTTTATCCCAGAAAGAACCTACTGCCAAAGCAGATCCGTCTGAAGAAAGACTAATTGAATAACCTTGATATACGTTTGAACTGTCACCAATTATCCCATTACCGATTTGCGACCACACACCATTATCTAATTTGTATAAAGAAACTAATGGTTCGGCTCCAAAATAAGAATTTAGCGATAAAGGACTGCCGATTGCTAATATTTTGCCATCTTCCGATAAGGATAATGAAACCCCTAATCGAGATCCTGTTCTAACTCCTAAGATTTCATTCCCTAGTTGAACCCAGTTATTATTATTATTTTGATAGACCTTAACACTTCCAGCATCTAAACCTACAATCTTAAAAGAAGATTCAATATCATTGATACTAAAGTTATATTTTTCACTACCGTCTTGTAAACCTCCAAAATCAGAATAAACCCCATTAATATTAGTTTCGGCAAGTATCACATCATTTGAATCGATAAGCGAATTATTATTTGTGTCTTCAATTACATAGGCAATATCGTCCTTATAAGTCCAATCTATACCAAATGCGTTTACGGAATAATCAGCTCCAGTTGTGCCCTCAACGTTATCAAAAATAACCCCAAATATGTCTGGATTTCCATTTGATAAATTACTAATTTCAATAACATCTATGAAGGGATTATCTGCATATGGTGCGAGGGGTAAAACCCTCAGGTCAGTCCTAAATTCCCAATCATAATCGGTGAGTTTTTCTCCATCAGGATAGAGTCTTTCATATATATGTGTTTTATTCCAACCTTTATTTCCTGCAACATTATAATGAAAATTTGTATTGTTATTTA
>CACJAC010000053.1 GCA_902591275.1 uncultured Prochlorococcus sp.
GGGACTAGGTTCTCTTTGATCATCATAAATTAAGACCGCTTCGGAGGATATTTTATTACCTGCCACAACTTTAAAAGAATGAAATTGATCTTTATAGAAATTTCTCAATGGCAAATCTTGAAAACCATTTAATTTCCATCGATTTGTAATGGAAGATTCTCTAAACCCCCACTTTGAGTAATCATTCAATCTTTCTGGGGCAGCCTCAAGACCAATACAATCAACATTTTTCAAATATTCGAGGGCATGTTTCCATAATCTCACTCCATATCCATTATTTCGGAATTCTTTTTTAACGATAAATAAACCTATAAAACCATACGAGGAATTATATTTTATACACGCAATAGAACCTATAGGATTATTGTCTAGACAAGCCACCCATAACCCTTGTTTATCTGTATTTCTATAAATTGATACGTCATCCGTTCCAGGAGAAAATCCTTCTAACCTTGACCAGTTTGTAACTTCTGGTATTTCATTTATAGATATCAGTCTAATTGAAAATTTTTCCCTCATAGAATTATATTAACCAAGAAATTTTTGAATTTTTAAAGGCAATATTAATAAATTTGATTATTTCTCATAAATCATTCACTTTTATTTAATTGGCTAAAAACCTTAGTTATTTACAATTTATCCTCTGATATATTTAATACTATTCAAAGGTATAAAATGAAAATTTCTGACAAATTTCATTTAGAAGACATTTATAAATTAAAAAATACAGTTCTCACTGGCAAAACTGAAGATATAAAATGGCGGATCCAACATATCAATATAGTTTCTAAACTTTTGGATGAAAATAAAAAAGAGATAATAAGATCACTTTTTGTTGACCTAGGTAAATCTGAAATTGAAGGGCTTTCAGAAATCCTTTTAGTGAAAGAAGAAATTTCACTTATAAAAAAGAAACTCAATTCTTGGATGCGACCAAAAAAGATTGATACCCCTTTTTATCTTTTCCCATCATCCTCCAAAGTTATTTATGAACCTCTTGGGTGTGTCTTAATTCTTGGTCCTTATAATTATCCATTACTTTATATTTTAAAGCCATTGGTAAATATTTTCTCTGCAGGAAATACTGCAGTTGTAAAACCATCAGAGAAATGTCCTGCGACCTCAAAACTTATTAAAAAGCTTACTTCCAAATATTTCCGTAAAGATGTCCTAATGACAGTAGAGGGTGATGATAAACAATCCATAAAATTAATTGAACAAAATTTTGATCACATTTTTTTTACAGGAAGTACTGAAACTGGAAAATCTATAATGAAATTAGCTTCAAAAAATTTAACTCCATTAACTCTTGAGTTAAGCGGAACAAACCCTGTAATTGTTTTCAAAAATGCAAATTTAGAAGTGGCTGCAAAAAGAATTGTTTGGGGTAAATTTTTTAATTCTGGTCAATCCTGCATGGCTCCGAATCATATCTTTGTAGATAAAGAAATTGAAAATATTTTTATAGAAAAATTAAAGAAATACATAGTAAGTTTTTACGGAGATAATCCAATTATTTCCGAAAACCTATCAAAATTGGAGAAAAACCAATTTAAATCAACTGTAGAAATTCTCAACCAATATGAAAAAGAAAAAAGAATTTTATTTGGAGGGACTTTTAGTAAAAAAAAGTTGAAAATATCTCCTACAATTTTGAGAACTAAATTAAATGAAACAGATATTTTGCAGAAAGAATTATTCAGTTCACTACTTCCTGTAGTTGGAATTAATGATAAGGAATCAGCTTTAAAACAGATTAGTCAAACATCAAAACCCTTAGCAATCTACTTATTTGGAGGTAATAAAAAAATCCACAATCATATTTCAAAAGTAACTAGCTCTGGAACAATTTGTATAAATGATGTGATGTTGCCAGTCCTTATTCCAAATTTACCGTTTGGAGGCGTTGGGCAAAGTGGTATTGGTAAATTTCATGGAGAAGAAGGTTTTCGAAATTTTTCAAATCAAAAATCTATTACTTTTAAAGGTTTTTTATTTGATTCAAATCTTCGGTATCCCCCCTATGAAAGAGTAAAGAAATTTTTAAAGTTTATTTTTCAGGTTTAAATTACTTAAATTGTTTTCAAAAACCTAGCGATTTTAAATTTAAAGATTATCTTTAAATAAATAGTGAGTTTTATGAAATTTGCATTTTTAGTAATTGCCATATTTATTAATTTTTTTAATCACTCATTGATAAAATCAGAAGACAAAATATTTTCATCAAAAAATAAAATTGAG
>CACJAC010000054.1 GCA_902591275.1 uncultured Prochlorococcus sp.
ACTTTCAACTTATAGAATTGATTTATAAAATTATCAATTTCGGAAATTATTTTTTCCTTAGATTTATCTTTATCCTCAAAATTTAGATACCAATCCTTTAGAGTATCATCTATCTTACTTTCATTATGACTTTGCAAATATAATTTTAAACTATGAAATCTCGAGAGTATTTTATCTCTTAATTCAGAACAAGTATTTTTTGTAAAACTAAGCAAGAGTATCTCATCTGGTTTAACTTTTTTCTCCAAAACATTTCTTAAAACTATGTGAGCCAAAGTAAAACTTTTACCAGTTCCTGCGCTTGCTTCTACTAATTTAAACTTATTATCTAATTTAATTTGATTAATATCCATTTCTTTATTAAATTAAACTTTGACCTCATTTTTATAAAGTAAGTAATTCTTAAATTTATTCATTAAATATTTCTCTTCCAAGGCAATCTTAAATTTAATTATTAAAGCTAAACTTATTGTCAAAAATAAATAATAAATAGATAATTTTATTATAAAAACTCCAATGGAAATAAATATTAAAGAATAGTACATAGGATGCCGCGTAAATCGATAAATACCTTTAGTAACTAGATTGCTATTGTTTAAAGGTCTTGGGAAAGGGGATAAATTTCTACCTAAGTCTTTAATTGAAACTAACATTATTATGAAAGCGATTATAATAATTAAAATACCCAGGAAATGAGCAAAAGGACTTGCTTTAATTATGTGTTTTTGTGGAAGAAATTCCCATTGAAAAAAATGCAGACTTATAAAAAAGAACTGTAAAAAAACAAGAATCAGATCATAAGCAGCTTTAAAAAAATTTTTTAACTGAAATTTAGACATTTTTTATTTCTTTAATGCTTTAATTAGAGGAGCATATAATCTGTATGATAATGGCTCAAAATTATTATTTCCAAGAAAGAAATCTGGTTCTTTTTCATCACCAAAACACATTTTCATTACGATATTATCTCTTTCTCCTTTAGAAAAATTTTTATTACCAATCCATTTATCTGTAAAAGCTTTTTTTTCATTTTTTGATTTTATTTTTGCTTCTACATATTTATAAGCACTTTCTGGAGGAATAGGTAAGCATTTTTCAGAATAATTTTTAAAAATATTGATGTACTCCTCCAAAATTAGATTTGATTCAGTTGCTCCGGGTGATTGAATTATTTGCGATTTATAATTATTTTCTTTTCTAAAAATTACTTTAGTCCTTTTAATATTCCTCTTTAAAGAAGAAATAAAGAGTAATTTTATCCAAGCCTCAGTCAAACGACTTAAACTTAAATTCGCATTAATTAATTCAATTACGGTGTCATCAGCGATTAAATATTCTTCTTTATTCGCATTTAACTTAACATATATTTTATTAATCTTATTATGTTGACTCAAACTTGCAGATAGACTGCTTAATAAGTCTTTGATTTCTTTTTCTTTTGTAAAAATACTATTTTTGGGCATAATAATACCATTTTCAGCCAATTGATCATTAATATTTAATTCATTTAAATTATCAATAATATTATGATTATCAATCTCTACTTGCTGGATTATTTTTGTAATTAGTTGCGACTTTTGCAGATTGCTTACATACTCCTCGTCTGGATGATGAATAAATATTTCCTTGGGAGAAATGTTTTTTTTATCAAGCCAATATTTTTGTGGAGTCTTGAACCAATAAATCAATTCTGATAATTTGTAATTTTTAATATCAGATTTTTTTTCATTCCAATTTATATCTCCTATTAAAGAATAATTACTTTTAACAATCTTAGATTTATCAAGATCAATTATTTCATTTTTATTAAAATCATCATCTTTAATTATTAGTTCTCTTTGGCTTTGGTTTAAGAAACTATCAAAAAAAGAAATTAACTCTTTTATAGGAAAAGAAACATCTAACTTTTTATTGTCTTTATCATTTTTTACCCAAGTAACTATAAATTTATCTCTGCAGGCAATTAACAACTCCAGAAATGCATATTTATCTCTTTCGAAAGCAGATGGATCACCCAAATGATATTTGTTTTTTAATAAATTAATGTTTTCACTTTTTGGTAATTTTGGATAATTAACACTATTCATGTCTATTAGGAAGATAACCTTATGTGGAATATGCCTTGAATTCTCAATATCACTTACTAGGATCTTGTTGACTCGTGATTTGC
>CACJAC010000055.1 GCA_902591275.1 uncultured Prochlorococcus sp.
AATTTTTTTATTATGAAAGAACAAGAAATTAAAGAAAATATGAATAAAAGTATTGAAGCCACACAAAGAAACTTTAATACAATTAGGACAGGTAGAGCTAATGCTTCATTGCTAGATAGAGTAAGTGTTGAGTATTACGGAGCAGAAACACCAATTAAATCACTTGCCACAATAAGCACTGTTGATTCACAAACAATTTCAATACAACCGTTTGATATTTCATGTTTACAAGCGATTGAGAAATCTATTTCTATGAGTGATTTAGGTATTACTCCAAATAATGATGGGAAAGTAATAAGAATAAATGTTCCTCCTTTAACAGAAGAAAGAAGAAAAGAATTCTGTAAATTAGCCTCTAAATATGCAGAGGAAGGAAAAGTAGCTTTGAGAAATATCAGAAGAGATGCGGTTGATAAAGAAAAAAAAGACGAAAAAGATGGTCTCATTTCTATTGACGAATCGAGAGATAATCAATCTGAAATTCAGAAAATTACTGATAAATATATTGCCTTAATAGAAACTAAATTGTCTGAAAAAGAAAAGGAAATTCTAAAAGTTTGATAGGATTTGACGTCGTAATAATTGGTGGAGGTTTATCAGGATCTTCTACCGCTCTTAACCTATCAAAGAAAGGATATTCCGTTTTAATTATCGAAAAAGAAACATCCCACGATTACAAACCATGTGCAGGCGGGATGGCATCTTCAATGCAAAGATTTCTTTCTTTAGATATAAAAGATTCCATAGAAGCAAAGATTAAGAATGTTGAATTCAGATGGAAGGCTTCAGATAATGTAACTGCTGATCTGACTGGTGAATCCCCATTTTGGATTATTAAAAGAGAGAAGCTTGATCAATTATTACTTGATGAGTCCTTGAGTAACGGAGCTCAGATAATGAGACCATTATTGATAGAAAAAATCATAAAAAAAAATGATAAATGGGAAATTACTTGCAATAACAAAATAAAATATATTACAGAATTTCTTGTGATTGCAGATGGGTCTCAATCGAAATGGGCGGGTTATTTTAATTTAGGGCCAAGAAAACCGAAATTTGCGAACACAATCTCTTTAAGATTGAAAGGGTTAGGTGAAATACCTAGAGATGCAGTTAGATTTGAGTTTGGATTTATAAAATATGGTTTTGCATGGGCATTCCCCCTTAAAGAAAGCTTAAATATTGGTCTAGGTACTTTTATAAATAATAGCCTCTTAGAAAATCAGGCTACAAACAAACAAGTAATCAAAAGCTTCGGTTTTGATGATTTTCCTCATCAAACAATTAGTAAGAAATTGAGAATATGGAATGGCTTCCACTCAATTAATGGTGACAAAGTTTTAGCGGTTGGAGATGCAGCATCTCTATGTGATCCATTTTTAGCTGAAGGAATTAGACCATCTTTAATTAGCAGTTTTTATGCTGCAGAATATATAGATCAGTGCCTATTAGGAAATGTAGATGATTTAAATCTTTATACGAAAAAAATCAACAATATTTGGGGGAAATCAATGGCTTGGGGGAGGAGAATAGCCCAAGTATTTTATAGATTTCCTAGAACTGGATACCAATTAGGTGTCAAAAGAAAAACAGCCCCTAAACGTATTGCTCAAATATTATCAGGAGAAATGAGTTATGAAGATATTGCGAAAAGAGTTATCAGAAGACTTTTAACAAAAAGTAGAACTTAATTCTTTTTCAATTCAAACTTAAATTTAGTTAGCAGAAATCAATTTATGTTTTTTAATTTCTGAATATCTCTTAAGTAACAGCTCTTCCAATTCTTCTATAGCCTTACTGAATCCAGTGATACCTTCACTAAGCTTTTCACTTGCCATTTGATCTTCTAACATGCTTAATCTGAAATCTTTTTCTTCAAATTCGTAGTCAATAGAACGATTTATTTGAGTACTTAGATCTAATTTTCTAACTAACTCTCCTTTTTCTTTTTTCAGTTCCTCAAGAAATTTTGGTGCAATTGTTAAAAGATCGCAACCTGCTAATTCTTTTATTTCATCAAGATTTCTAAAACTCGCTCCCATTACTTCTGTTTTGAATCCCTTTTCTTTAAAGTACTTGTATATTTGCGT
>CACJAC010000056.1 GCA_902591275.1 uncultured Prochlorococcus sp.
AAAACGCCTGCTTTAGTTAAATGGGAAAATAGCTTTGCATTAATTATAAATAGCAACCAAAAAGGAATAAGAATAGCTACTCCAACCGAAGGATACCTAAATATTAAAACTTCAGAGATTAAAAATTTTTTTAAAAATGATATTGAAATTCTTTTAATGGAGAAAACCAATTTAACTCAAAATAAGTCTTTTGGTCCTCACTGGTTCTTTCCTTCAATAAGAAAGTATAAGGGGGTTCTAATACAGGTTTTAATAGCTAGTTTTGTTGTTCAACTTTTTACTTTGGCAAATCCATTATTAATACAGGTAATTATTGATAAAGTCATTTCTCAACGTAGTCTTGATACACTTCAAGTCCTTGGAATTGCTCTTCTTGTTGTGACTTTATTGGAGGGTATTCTTTCAGGATTAAAAACATTTCTTTTATCAGAGACCACAAATAGAATTGATCAAAAACTTGCCTCTGAAGTTATAGATCATCTTTTAGGTTTACCGTTATATTTTTTCCAGATACGTCCAACTGGAGAACTATCTTCAAGGATTAGCGAGCTTGAGAAAATCCGCAATTTTCTTACCGGGCAGGCATTTACGACAATCTTGGATGCAACTTTCTCAATTATTTATATTTTTGTAATGCTTCTATACAGCATAAGCCTTACTTTAATTTCATTACTTGTTTTGCCTATTCAGATATTTGTTACTTTAATTGGGGCACCTTTATTTAGAAGACAATTTAGAGGAGTTGCCGAAGCAAATGCAAAGACCGAGAGCTACCTAGTGGAAGTTCTTAATGGTATAGAGACTGTAAAATCCCAAAACGTAGAAATCAAAACTCGTTGGAAATGGCAGGAATTTTATAGCAAATATATTAATCGAAGTTTTGAAAAGACAATAACAGGGACAACTCTAATTCAAATAAGTCAAGTCTTACAAAAGATTTCTCAATTATTTGTTTTGTGGGTTGGTGCAAGAATGGTTTTAAATGGATCTTTAACTTTAGGCCAACTAATTGCATTTAGAATAATTTCTGGATATGTAACGCAACCCATCTTAAGACTTTCAACTATTTGGCAAGATATACAAGAGTTAAAAGTAAGTTTCGATAGATTAGCCGATGTATTGGAAACACCAAAAGAAAACAATACGGTAGAGAAAAGTAAAATTACAATGCCAAAAATAAAAGGCTCAATAATTTTTGAAAAAGTAAGATTTAATTTTCCACAAGAAACAAAACCTATTTTAAATAATATTAATCTCTCTATAAATTCGAAGAGATTAGTTGGTGTAGTTGGTCAAAGTGGAAGTGGCAAAAGTACATTAATGAAACTTTTACCAAGATTATATTCTCCTAACGAAGGAAAAATTTTAATTGATGGATATGATATCCAGAAAGTTGAATTAGATTCTTTAAGAAAACAAATCGGAATAGTACCTCAAGATTCATTACTTTTTAGAGGAACAATTAGAGATAATATATCCCTTACTAATCCAGAGATTGGGGAAGATCAAATTATAAAAGCAGCAATAATGGCAAACGCTCATGAGTTTATAATGGAACTTCCAAATGGATATAGTACTGAAGTAAGGGAAAGAGGAAGTTCTTTAAGTGGTGGACAGCGTCAAAGAATTACTATTGCGAGAACTCTTTTAAGCAAGCCAAAAATTTTAATTTTAGATGAAGCAACAAGTGCTCTTGATTATGAAAGTGAAAGAAAAGTATGTGATAATTTAACTAATAATTTAATTGACTGTACTGTTTTTTTTATTACCCATAGGCTCTCAAATGTGAAAAAAGCAGAACTAATAATTATGATGCATAAGGGACGTATAGAAGAAGTTGGATCACATCAAGAATTAATCAATAAAAAAGGAAGATACTATGCCCTTTATAGACAACAGGGAGGTAACTAAATTGAAGAAAAGTAAAAACATAATATCTTTCATTAAAAATTTGCAAGATAAATTAGAAAAAAGTTTTCCATCTTTTAAGATGGATCAAAATTTTCTTAAACAAAATAATTTCTTTATAAAAACATTAACTTGGGGTCTCATTACATCCACAGGTTTTGTAATAA
>CACJAC010000057.1 GCA_902591275.1 uncultured Prochlorococcus sp.
AGAAATAATTAAAACTTGGAATAATGGTAAAACTGAAACACATAAAGGTGATCCTTTTGATATTTTAAGAAGTTGGACAAACGAATACAAGTCAACCATGCTTGATGACTTACCATCAATTGGACAATTATATGGCTCTTGGGGTTATGAATTAATAAATCGAATAGAACCAAGTGTTCCAATAAATGAAAAACTAGAAAACAATATCCCTTATGGTTCCTGGATGTTTTTTGATCAGTTAGTTGTTTTTGATCAAATAAAAAGATGCATTACTGCAGTGGTTTATGCAGATACAGCTTCTTCAAAAGAGTGCGCAATTGAAGAGTTGTATCTAAATTCAATTTCTAAAATTCAGAAAACTAGAAATTTAATGAGAGTTCCTCTAAAAGAAAATGAGTTTTTAGATTGGAATGAAAATGATAATTTAAATTTAGATCTAGAAAGTAATTGGGAAAAAAAAGATTTTGAGGATGCAGTTCTATCTGCAAAAGAATTCATAAGAAAGGGAGATATTTTTCAAATAGTTATAAGTCAGAGATTCCAAACTAAAGTCAATAATGATCCCTTTAATTTATATAGAAGTTTGAGGATGGTTAATCCATCTCCATACATGTCATTTTTTGATTTTGGCTCATGGTATCTGATAGGTTCAAGTCCTGAAGTAATGGTTAAGGCAGAAAAAAATAAAAATAGTCAGATTGTTGCAAGCTTAAGACCAATAGCTGGCACAAGACCTAGAGGTATCGATAATCAACAAGACTTGGAATTAGAAAAGGAATTATTAAAAGATCCAAAAGAGATAGCAGAGCATGTAATGTTAATTGATCTTGGGAGAAATGATCTTGGAAGAGTTTGTGAAATTGGTACTGTCAAAGTTAAGGATTTAATGGTTATTGAGAAATATTCACATGTTATGCATATAGTCAGTCAAGTTGAAGGAATCTTAAAAAACAATGCTGATGTATGGGATTTGCTCAAAGCATCCTTTCCTGCTGGGACAGTAACTGGCGCCCCAAAAATAAGAGCTATGCAATTGATCAAGCACTTTGAAAAAGATGCTAGAGGACCTTATGCTGGTGTATACGGATCTGTTGATATTAATGGTGCATTAAATACAGCAATTACGATAAGAACCATGATAGTAAAACCCTCAAGAGATGGTAAATATGATGTATCAGTGCAAGCAGGAGCTGGAATAGTTGCTGATTCTTTTCCTGAAAATGAATATCAAGAGACGATAAATAAAGCAAAGGGGATACTTAAAGCATTAGCCTGTTTGGATAAATAAATGAGTCAAAATAATCTTTATAAGGGTTTTGAGGTGGAACTTTTCACAGGTTCTTTAAATTCTCATATTGGTGTTTCCGCTGAAATTGAGAAAAAGTTTCTTGATTTTGTCAAAGAGCCAGATAATAGAAACGTTGAATATATAACAACACCTGAAAAAGACTACGATCTTTTATATGAGAAATTAATAACTCCAAGAAAAAAGTTAAGACGATGGCTAAACAAAAAAGAGTTAACAATCATTCCTTCGTCCACTCTTTGTTTTAAACATGATATTCAATTTCAAAGATCTGATATTGATAATGCTTATCATCAATTCATACAAGATAATTATGGAACCTCTATTGCCACTTCAAGTGTCCATATAAACCTAGGAATAGAGGATTTAGAAAAGCTATTTGCGGCTATTAGACTAATAAGATCTGAGGCTGCTCTGTATCTATCATTAAGTGCTAGTTCACCTTTTTTAAATAATAAAATTACGGATAATCACTCTCAGAGATGGATGCAGTTCCCAAAAACCCCAAGTAAGGTACCTTTTTTTGTTAATCATAATTCTTATATCGATTGGATAGAGGAAAATATAGCTAATAAAAATATGCAGAATATCCGTCATTTTTGGTCTTCAATCAGACCAAATGGTCCCCAAAGACCTTTAATTCTTGATCGTTTGGAATTAAGAATTTGTGATTTTGTTTATGATATTAACTTGCTTTTAGGGATAA